>JAWBSH010000001.1:0-149747 GCA_038843015.1 Zestosphaera sp.
AAGACTTTCTTTGGTGCCGCGGCCGGGATTTGAACCCGGGTCACGGGCTCGAAAGGCCCGCATACTTGACCGGGCTATACTACCGCGGCACCAAAACAAATAAAAAACAAGAGCTTATAAATCTCCTTCACATCCGGCGAGTTCACAAAAACTCAAGAAAACTCACTAAAGTTAAGAGTTTTAAGTTGGTGCGGCGGCCGGGATTCGAACCCGGGATCTCCGGCGCTCTACGAGGACCTTCTTGGCAGGCCGGCGTCCTGATCCAGGCTAGACGACCGCCGCCAATAAGATTAAGTAAGTAGAGGATTATTAAGTTTTTCAGAGAATTCCAAAATCCCGAATTCTCGACTAAGCAGACTTTACTTAGATGTCTTGACGTAATAATCGCCTACGCAGAATCCAGCAAAACTCAACAAGCTAATGACGCGCTAACTATCAAAAACTTCTAGCAAACCTTAATAAGGTTCTAGCGATTAGGCTCTGCCTACAGGTGTGGGAGGCGGTGATCAGCTTATTAACGCCGTTAACGTTGTTATTTATGAGGGATTCTAGATGCAAGAGCGTGTAGACCCGGTTTGCGGGATGCGCGTTAACCTGGGAACGCCTTTTAAGACTATCTATAAGGGTGAATTATACTACTTTTGCAGCAAGCACTGTTTGGAGGCTTTTGAGAAAGACCCTGAGTTCTACTTAACTCATGGGCCTCAGGGCATGCCGCGCGACCGACAGAAAAACCCTTAAACTACTTGAGGCGTGGTGTTCTTGTCAGGCATCGTTAAAACTAGACTTAAGGTGGTTGGAGTAGATTGTCCGACATGTTCTTACGCTATAGAAAAGAGTATAAACTCGCTAGGTTGCGTCAAGTCTTTTAAAATCGACATCAATTCTGGAGTAGCTGAGGTGACTTATTATGGAGATAGATGTAAGCTTAGAGACATCTATAGAGCTATAAGAGACGCTGGCTATGACGTTGAGAAAGAAAAGTTGTACGTGAGTGTAACAGGCTTCGGCAGTGAAGAAGTACTTCTCCTTGAGTCAAGGATCTTAGGAATCCAAGGAGTGCTTGACTTGAGGATCTCAGTGACTTCAGGCATAGCAACTATACTCTACAACACGCTTGAGACTTCTAGAGAGACTCTAGAGGCGGCGCTTAAGTCTTTAGGTGTTAAGCCTCTCTCCAGCTCCTTCGAAGAGAGGAAGAACATTCTTAGAGAGACTCTCTTCCTCAGGAGGGTCACGTCTTTCGTTATAGGAGTGATAACTATATCTCTGTCCATGTACTCGATGATATCAGGTCAAGACTTCTTAACCAACGCAGAGTACTTGCTCGCGCTTCTAGCCGTAACTGCGGTAAGTCTAAACTACGACATAGTTGTTCGGGGGGTGAGAGCACTATTACTGCTCACGCCAGTCATGGACTCATTAATATCTGTCTCATCCTTCTCAACGCTAGTCGCGGGTCTAGCAGGGATTACAGGCATCTTACGGTATGAAGGTCTCCACACGGCATCATTCTTTGAAGCATCTGCTGGTGTGATAGGATTCGTTGGTTTAGGGAAGTACATTGAAGAGAGGCTGAGAAAGCGAGCGTCTAAAGCTCTTGAAGAACTCCTGACTTCGTTAAGGAGTAGAGCTAGAGTCGTGAGTGATGGGGGTATTGTGGAGAAGCCTGTTTCAGAGATTAAGCCAGGTGATGTAGTAGAGGTGAGGGCAGGTGAGGTAGTACCAGTTGATGGCGTAGTAGTGGAGGGTTCAGGCTATGTTGATGAATCGAGCTTTACTGGAGAGCCTCTACCAAGATTAAAAAGAGACAGTAGTAGAGACCCCGTCTTGGCCGGGTGTATATTGACTTCAGGCTACTTGAGAGTGAGAGCTACTCGAGTTGGAGATGATACACTCATAGCTTACATAGCTGAGACTGTCAGGGAGGCTGAGTCACTGAGGCCTAGGCTTGCTAGGATAGCCGACAAGATAGTAGGGTACTTCACGTGGGTCGTCATAGCGATAGCGACAACTACCTTCACTTACTGGTCTGTAGTTACTGGCGACCCCCTAAAGGGCGTAATGTTCATGGCAGCAGTACTAGCTGTTGCTTGCCCCTGCGCACTCGGTATTGCAACACCTCTAGTTATTTCAGTAGCTGTACATAAGTCTTCTAGAAATAGTGTACTCATAAAAGCAGGCGACGTCTTCGAGAGGATTCTCACGTCAAATGCGGTCTTGCTTGATAAGACAGGCACTCTAACAGTGGGGAAGCCGACGCTACTGAATATTCATGTTGTGGGGAGTGCGCGTGTTGAGGAAGTGCTGTCGTTACTCTGTAGTGTAGAGTCTAAGAGTGAGCACCCCCTTTCTAGACCTATAGTCGAGGCCTGCATAGAACGCGGCATAAGATTCAGTGACTCAGAAGAGTACGCACACATCCCTGGAGAAGGAGTCTTCGGCGTAGTCGGTAATAGAAAAATTGCAGCAGGCAATCTAAGTTTGGTTGAAAAACTCGGTATTCAAGTCAGTAAAGAGCTGGAAGACCTCATAGTAGAGATTGGCTCTAGAGGACGTACACCAGTTATCGTAACCTCAGACACAGAAGTCCTCGCAGTCCTTGAGATAGGTGACGAACTAAGAAGTGAGGCGCCGGCAATCGTGGAAGAGCTTAAGCAACAAGGTTTCCGAGTTGGACTCGCTAGCGGTGATGTGGAGGCTAGCGTTAAGTATTTCGAGAGGATTCTCAAGCTAGACTTCTCGTTCTGGGAGCTTAGACCAGGTGATAAAGCTAACTTAATAAGAGATCTCCAGGGCAAGGGCTTCAAGATAGTGTTTGTCGGTGACGGTGTCAATGACGCGCCCGCAATAAGTGTAGCTAACGTCGGCATAGCGATGGGCGGGGGTGCTGATGTATCTAAAGAAGCAGGTGACGTGGTAATACTCAACAGCAACTTGAAGGCAATAACCTTCCTAGTAAAACTCAGTAAAGTTGTCAAGAAGAAGATGCTACAGAACATAGGGTGGGCCTTCATCTATAACGCGACACTGATACCGGTAGCGGCCGGGTTATTATACCATTACGGCATATTCATAACGCCTGAGATGGCCGCAGCAGCCATGATCTTAAGTGACGTAAGCGTCATATCAAACGCGCTACTCATGCCTGACGTAACCTAACACAAGCTACGAGCGCGTCAATCAGCGTGTCAGCCGGAATAACCTCAGAACTTTAAATATGGGTATTCAGTCGCGGGAGACATAGTCAAAAACCTGCGTGTTGCGTACCTCTAAAAAGTGGGAATTACCTAGAGAAAAACTTAATTTTAGGGAAACTAGAGATATTCTAGAAGTGCCGGGGTGCCCGAGCGGTCTAAGGGGGTGGGCTCGAGTCATGTCCGGCGTTTGCGTGAGACCCACTGCCCCCTACGGGGCACGCGGGTTCAAATCCCGCCCCCGGCGCCAGCAAGTTTCCGCTTCGTTTGTTGGTTTGCTTTCATAGGTTGGGTGTTAGGAGAATAAGAAATATTTTAAAGGAGCTTCAGGGAATTTACTTAAGGTCGGATGAGTTGAGTGAAGAATTTGAGAAAGTGCTTGTCAGGACCTCTCGAGACGCTTTCGTTGTTTTCGTCGGTAATTTCTTGTCTACTCTCTTCTTAGCTGTTTCAGCTATAATAGTTGCTAGGTTGTTGCAACCAGAAAATTATGGGATTTACTCAGTATCTCTGTTAGTCTCTAGCGTCTTACTACTCTTTACAGATTTCGGGATTGATTCAGCGCTCGTAAAGTATGTTTCTAAATTCAACGCCTTAAGAAAAGAAGAGATAGTGAAGGAAGTAGTCTTTAAGGGTCTCGTACTTAAGCTCTTTGTAGTTTCCGTAGTTTCAGTTGTGAATTACTTATTCGCGTTTGAGCTGTCTACGACTCTGGCTGAAAGACCCGAGCTCGCTTACTACGTTAGCTTAACATCTATCCTCACTTTCTCTACTGCTTTAATGAATTCTTTTCTAGCTATAATGACTGCTTTAGGGCGTATGAAGCTTAGGTCTTTCGTCATGATCATGCAGTCACTAACTAAGCTTTTGTTAAGTCCTCTACTAGTCTTGCTGGGTTTTGGAGTGCTTGGAGCTCTGCTCGGACACATAGCAAGCTATGTTGTGTCTTGTGTTACGGGCTTCGTAGTAATGCTCAGCTACGTTAAGTTGAAGAAGCCTCGTGAGAACATTGTGAGGTCTTACGACTTAGTAAGGTTTGGATTACCGCTGTATTTATCAGGCTTACTCAGCGTTGTTCTGCAGAGATTCCAGTACGTCATGCTAGCTAGGATAGCTACTAATGCCGAACTAGGTAATATGCAGGCAGCTAACCAATTCATATCTCTGATTACACTCACTATAGCTCCTTTCTCAATAACTCTGTTTCCGGTGTTTTCAAGTCTTGAGGTTAGGGGTGCGTGGAGAGAGATAAACGAACTGCTGAATAACGTGCTGAAGTACATGTCCATATTTACAGTTCAGGTAGCCTTAATGATCGGGGTGTTCTCGCAAGACGTGATAAGACTTATTTACGGCAGGTTGTACGTGACAGCACCCCTCTACCTAACCTTAATGTCTGTCGGGTACGTGTACGCGCCCTTCACAGTGACGCTGAGTGCTCTGCTAAGCGGTCTAGGAAGAACTAAAGACTTACTATATTCTTCAGCAATTCAGTTACTCATTATGATGCCAGTGAGCTACTTGCTAATATCTAGTGCAGGTCCTGAAGGATACGCAATAGCTCTGTCTTTAACTGGGCTCCCAGTACTCACGTACCTCCTGCTGGTATCTAGAGAACTGAACGTGAACGTGAGTTGGAGGTCTCTAGCGAAAATCTACGTGATCTCGCTCTTATCTGTCTTGATAGCAACACCAACTCAGCACCTAGTAGAGAACTACATAATCAGGTTATTCACAGAGTTACTAATCTCGATAATTACATACATAACACTCTTAGTATTTGCTAACAGCATCAGCTGGAGAGACTATGAAATCCTTAAAAAGACGTTTGGGGGGATCCCACTATTCGGTAAGGTCTTGAGTGCCTTCTTAGAAGTCGGGAGGCTCTTACTTCAAGTGAGAGATAAGTATTTAGGGAGAGTGACCTCAAGCGACGAAGGTAGTAGTTGAGTAGCTTGTTGCTCTGCAGTTATGACTTAAGCATTGCTTAGCTTAAGAGATACATGGCTGTTGTGAAGTAAGTGGTTGCCGTCACTACGTCTCCTATTGTCGTTATTATCGGTGCAGAGACTCCTGCAGGGTCTACACGTAGCTTAGCTAATAAGAGAGGCAGTAGAGACCCTATTGCGTCAGTTAGTAACATAGAGACTAGTAAGGCGACACTAACTATTAAACCTACTTGAGTAGCGTAAGGCAGGTTACCACTGTATGAGAAGTAAGTTATCGTGAAGGCAATTAGGAATGCTACAGGTAGTAAGATTGAAGCCATACATAATGAGGTCAGCACCTCCTTGTGCAGGACTCTCAAGAAGTCTTTAGGCTTAATCTCTCCTAAAGCGAGACTCCTGATTATGAAGGTTGATGCTTGAGAACCAATATTACCGGAGTTATCTGCGAGCATTGGCAAGAAAGCCGCGAGTACTGCAACCCTCTCGATAATCCCGACGAAAGAAGCAACGATGCTTCCTGTTATAGCGTTCATTAAGTATAGGAAGAGTATTGGAGGCACTCTGCGCACGATGATAGACCTGATGTCGGCACTGACGTAACTACTCTTAATAACGTCCGTGAATCCGCCGAACTTAACCAAGTCTTCAGAGAATTCCGCGACAGCAACGTCTAGCACGTCATCTAAGGTGACTATCCCTAACAACTTGCCGTCTTTATCGATAACCGGGAGTTCTGAGAGGTCGTAAGTAACTGCTAGTTTAGCTGCCACTTCACGATCTGAGAAGGGGTCGACCGTCACAGGGACTTTACCGACAACGTCTTTGAGTTGCTTGTTTCTAGGTTTAGTGAGTAGAGACTTGACCTCCACCCAACCTATTAGCTTGCCTTCCGAGTCAACCACGTACACGTAATTGTGTTTGTCGTATGCTCCGGAACTCTCTTTAGCTAAGTACTCCTTAATGACTTCCTCTACTATGAGTGAAGACTTGAAAATAGGTATTCTAGTAGTCATTATGCCTCCAATACTTTCTGGAGGATATTTAAGCAACTCAGATATTTCCTTAGCTTTCTGGGGTGGTAACAAACTAAGTACCTTACTTCCAGTCTTAGGTGGCAGTTTCTGCACTAAGTCTACAGCCTCGTCTACGGGCATCTTACTAATTAACTCTAGTAGCTCATCTAGTCCTTTAAGAGAAGTTATCTCACTTAAAAGATCTTCACTCAACTTAGATATGACTGAACTCATATTATGTAAGGGTATGTGCGGTATCATCTTAGTTCTTAACTCAGGTCCCGCACGCTCGAGAATTTCCTTTATCATGTAGGGGTCTAGACTAGCTAAGAAGTCTTTTAATGACGCTACATCACCTTCTTCAACCAGCTCCTCAATCTTCTCTAAGATCTCTGAACTCACTACCCACACCAAAACTTTAGAAAATCTGGAATTAATAATTAGGTGCGTGCCGAATGATGCATTACTTAAATATGCTTTCTGAAGTTATAGTATAGGGGTTAATTTGAGTGATGCGTGTATTGAGGCGCTTCTTAAGAGGCGTAGCATAAGAGTGTTCAAAGATGCTGAAGTACCTCTAGACATGGTCCTTAAAGCTATTGAAGTAGCTAGGTATGCACCGAGTGCCGGGAACAAACAGCCGTGGAAGTTCATAATAATTCGTGATACTAAGAGGATTGAGAGTCTGGCAAAGTCGCTCAGGTATTCTAAGCCTCTCATGAATGCCAAGGTTGCCGTCTTAGTTCTCGCTAACAAAGAAGAATCACCGACTTCATACATGGTTGATGCTTCCCTAGCTGCTATGTACTTCTGGCTTGCTCTTCACTGTATGGGACTAGGCGCTGTCTGGATACAGACTCTGCGAAACATAAATGAATTACTAGAGTTCGTTAACGCACCGCAAGATTACGTTCCTGTAGCACTCTTCGCGATAGGGTGGCCGGCGGAACAGCCCGAGCCTAGAGAGAGGAAACAGCTGAGTGAAATAACCTACCTAGAGAAATACGGCGAGAGCATCAAGACTTAAGCATCGTTTATTAAGTCCTCTACTGAGACGTAGCGAACTACTTCTCACAAGATTTTGCAAGTGAAAAACTTAACTAACAGTCAATAAGAGTTCTGGCTTCTTGATACGGTGTTTTAAGAATCTTAAGACTTAAATATTGCTTATCATACATATACTCATGGGAGTAGTGCTTCAGTGAGGGTATCTGAAGCAAGCTCATCTCATGGTTTTGTTCTAGGGATAAGCGAATTAGATGAGAAGCTAGGTGATTCTCTAAGATACGGCGCGATGGTCTCGATAATAGGTGCTTCAGGAACAGGTAAAACCATTCTTGCAACAACTGTGTGCTACTCAAACGCTTTAAGAGGTCATCCCTGCCTATACGCGTCACTACAAGAATTCAAAGACAGGTTCTACAAGAACTTCGCGAGACTTGGTTTTGATTTGAGAGAACTAGAGAGTAGGGGTTTATTCAAGTTTGTGACTCTCACAATACCTGGAACCTCAGAAATAGTTGAGGAGCTTGTGAGTATGCTAGAGAATGAAGTGATAGCAGGTAAAACGAGAGTTCTCGTAATAGATTCTCTAACACCTCTACTTAGAGTAATGAGAGACAACGTAAGTGGGAGAGCGTTTCTTCAGAACAACTTATATACACTATCTAAGCTCCTTAACGGGCTCTTAGTAATTACATTAGAAGAAACTGGGACAGACGAAACGATGCGCGCGGATGTCGAGCACGTTTCTGACATAGTGATACACTTACGTGCAGAGTCCAACAAAAGACTGCTTACCCGATTTGCTAGCCTCATCAAAACTAGGGGTGCCCAGATATTCCCAGTAGAGATTCCATTCACGATCGAGGAAGGACGAGGAATAAAATTCTGGCATCTTACGTTAATTAAGGAAATTCCTAACCCACTAGAGAGTAAGTTGCTGTTCCCGTGTAGGACATTAGGAGATAGCGTGAAAGAAGCAAGCTTAAACAGCGTAGTAAGCCTAGTCTCCACGACAAGGCCAGTCCCGCTGACAGAGATAGTCACTCTAATATATGCTACGATGCTACTTAACAACTTAAATAAAGTCCTCATATTCTCATATATGTTGCCTACTAAGAAAATAATTGATGAGTTCCGTAAAGCGGCTTCAGGAGACGAAGTCGTGTCAGAAGCTATAAACAAACTAATCACTGATAAAATATTGGTTAAGTCATTGAATCCCTCTTCTATGACTTTGCAAGAGCTATATGGAGAAGAACTCAATACAATAAGAGAGTATAATCCAGACGCAGTAGTTTTCCTAGACACTCAAGTTCCTGAAGCTATCCACGCACGCGAGAACCCGATAGAGTATATAAAGCTATTGCGTGATCAAGCACTATACAGTAAGCAATCAGGCAGACTGCTAATTAGGTTTAGTAACTACTCGTCAGAAGAGTTTATTAAGTCACTCCAATTAATAAGTGACGTAACAATAATACTAGATAAGGAGAAAGTAATTATACAAACAAGCTACGGAAGCAGTTTCGAGATTCCTGCAGAAGCTTTTAGAAATTGTCTGATAGAGTGTAGAGACCTTATAAGAAAACAAAAAATTTAGTTAAGACTGCTTCAGAGGATGTGAGGCAATAAGAGGTCATAGTTCACTAGAGCGAGTGCGAGAGCGTAGCTTGTAAGGCTGAATAAGAAGTCCTTAAGACACGATATAAGTACTGGCACGATATAATCTGGAGGAGTCAGTAATGAGTGCTTCCTTAGATAGTCTTGAGAAGAGAATGTATGATAAGATAGGAGACTTGCTAGATTCTTGTAGAGATTTCTGTGGTGAGAAGTCATTTGTTGATGTGCCAAGCCTTAAAGAAGGCATTTTCTACAAGAACTGCGAGTATTGCATAATAAAAACTTTCTTGGATTCTCTCGAAGCACCTACATACTCGCTCTTAACTATTGAGGGCAGGTATCTAGAGTATGTTGTGTTAGGAGACTACGTAGTGGAGGTAAGTGAAGAATATATTCAGTTCATACGTTTCGATGACGTTGCTGAGTACGTGAGAGACCTGGTAGAGTTTAACATAGTAGATAACGACTCAGCTAACGAACTAATGTCTTGGCTGTCTACATTCCTTAAACGATAAAGCTCGTCAGACACTGGTAAGTCTTGCCGCGCGTCTATTTAGTTGAAGAAAAAAACTTATTTAAAGGACTCCAGTATTTTGTGTTTAGGTGGAAATGATGAGATTCTACATAGCTAGTGAGGAAGACATACTTAACGGCAAGATAACAGACATATACTTTGTTAGGACTAAGAAGATCCTTAAAGCGAAGGGACTTGAAAATGTGAGGGTTAGGATGGAAGTACATGTTCTCGACTTGCCTAAAGGGCATGAATGGGCTGTCTACGCAGGACTTGAAGAAGCTCTTTATCTGCTCAAAGGTAAACCTCTTAACGTGTATTCTCTGCCTGAAGGAACTCTAATAAGAGAGTATACTCCAGTAATGATTGTTGAAGGAAACTACTATGATATGTGTGAGTTGGAGACTCCTTTACTAGGCATATTAAGGCACTACACTTCAGTAGCGACTAAAGCTGCGAGATTTAAGAGATTAGCTCCGCAAAAAACTTTCCTCTACTTCGGGTTAAGGAGCGCGCATCCCGCAATACACCCCATGCTTGACAGGGCCGCCTACATAGGCGGGATGGACGGGGTTTCAGGAGCTTTCAACATGGAGACCCTCGGTGTAAGACCCTCGGGAACTATGCCTCACGCGCTAATCCTAGTATTCGATGATGAGGAATCTGCGTGGAGAGCTTTTGATGAAGTAGTAGAGCCTGACGTACCTAGAATAGCCCTGATAGACACCTACCACGACGAAAGATTCGCCACACTTGAGGCGATTAAGAGTCTTGGTGACAAACTATTTGGAGTGAGGATTGATACTCCTCGAAGCAGGAGGGGAGACATAAGAGCCATAGTAGAGGAGATAAGATGGACGCTGAAACTCATAGGTAAAGAACACGTGAAGATATACGTTAGCGGAGGACTTAACGAGAAGACCATCAAAGAATTGAAAGAATTAGTTGACGGCTTCGGTGTAGGAACTTCAATAACTTTCCCACCCTCAATAGACTTAAGCATGGACATAGTAGAGAAATATCGTGACGGTGTGTGGGTACCTCACACAAAGAAAGGTAAGTGGCCGGGAGCTAAGAAGGTGTGGAGGTGCGGCACACTAGACTACGAGATAACACCGTTCGACAAAGAGCCTCAGAGATGCAGGGAAGAACTAATGATGATGTGGTTACGTGAAGGCAAACTAGTAAGGGAGTTGCCGAATCCGTCTGAGATCAGGAGTTATGTCTTAAAACAACTTGAAGTAGCTCCAGAACCTGAAGTAGACGAACCTAGATAGAGCTAAAGTCACTCACTCACGTCTTCTGGCCTGTAAGTTCTGATAGGTTTTAAATTATAGCGACTTAACAACTTCATCACGTGAGGGTACGTAAGAACGTACTCCCAGTCCACGTCAGTGGCTAGCCTATCATCTATGGATGAAAGTGTGGTGACGAACCTAGCAATATTTTCATCTGGTGAGAAACCCACCATCGCAGCAACACCGAAGTCACGGCCTGGTACTAACCCATAGTTCAGGAGATTTCTCAAAGCCTGTACTTGTAGCTCAAAACCTCTCGGTGTAGCGCCTGTTAATTTAGTGAATTCCTGTGGGTTAGTGCCCTTGAAAGACACTCTAACATATATGTTGCTGAACCTAGATAACTCTTTAGCGTAAGTAGGGTCGGCTCCAAGCAATATGCCGTTAGTCTCTACTATGAAAACAAACCCGGAAGTTTCAGATAGCTTCAGGATTTCTAGCAAGTGTTCTCTCGCGATAGTTGGTTCCCCGCCAGTCAGTCTCAAGTATTTATAGCCTCTCTTGAAAGCTATCTCGTTCAATCTTTTGAAGACTTCCTCCGGACTCAAGAAAAAGCCTAAGTCGTGCCTATCTCTGAAGTACCAAGCCCAGCAGAACCTACACCTCAGATTACATCCTATCACGTCTGCTGAAGCAATCCCCCCGTACCACCTACCACCTCTAAACCTGAAGTACTTCCTCTCTACAACTCCCTTTGACGCTCTAGTAACTAAAGACTCAACACTTTTTGAGAGTTCTAGAGGGTCGTAGAGTCGTTCTTCAACCCCCATAAAGTTCTTTCCTCCTAGCTTCAAGAAGCTCTGGCTCCCTCCCCATAAACTCGGCTGCCGTGACTAACTTAGTCTTCCCGAGATAAGGTTTTAGCGACTCATAAAACTTAGTGTAATTTAAATCTCTAAGCAAGTGATGATCGATAACCAGGTATTCGGGCATGCTTAGAGATAAATACTTTATCAACTCACGTAAGGCAATCTCAGGGTCACTAACTTCTTTCTTAACACCGAAAAGGTATGTGGGTGGCCCATCAACTATGACTAAGTCAGCAGGATTATCTATCATGAAGTTCACGGCATCTTCATTGACCGGTCCCTCAACATCTGAAGTAAAAAGAACTTTTTTGTCACTGTCTCTTACTAAAACCTGGATAACGTAACCTAGCTTAGGAGTGGGTCCGTGCGGGGTAGGGTGAGAGACCTTAACGATAGTGTTTCCATAAACGTACGTGCTTGAGTCAGCTATTTTAACTTCTTTAGTGAGTCCGCTAATTCTCTTAAGAAACTTAGCGGCTCTAATACGTTGCGATACGTTAATGTGTTTTTTAGGGTCTTTAATAAGGACTATTTTATTCTTGTATATGTCGACAGGGACTAAATCTCCTAAGTCATGGTGATCGTAGTGGTAGTGAGTCACTACTATTATTTCTGACTCATAAGCTCTTGAAGTAATCTTAGTAGCTACTTCGTTAAGCCTCCTCAACTCGACCTCGTGAGGAGGTAACCCGTACCTGACAGGCGCTATCGAGACAGCCGGGTCTATAAAAATAGTAGCGTCTGTGGTTTCAAGAAATGTCGCCATCGATCTTATGCCAAAACTATCGAAACCGACTAACTCAGCTCTCGTCAGAGAACACCGTCAAGAGATTCTCAGACACTTCCTTCAAGAGCTTCCTTAAGAAATCTTTGCGGAATAGGTTCTCTCTCCTTAATAACGTCAAGTATTATCGCGGGATAAACCGCCACTACTCCGGGAATCCTTCTCAAGTCCTCAACTACCTTAGTTAACTCTTCAGAATTCTTAGCCCATATCTCAACTAGTAAGTTGTGGTCTCCGGAAGACAATGCTACGAAGGTCACGTCATCTCTGTCTTTAATTAATTTAATCACGTCAAGTATCTTATCAGGTAGCGTGTTAAGCCCTACTAAAGCTATTATGTCGTAACCGAGTTTCTTATTGTTTGATATGTAGGTGTATTTCTTTATGATACCGTTTTCTTCAAGCTTTACAAGCCTCCTCTTAACAGCAACGTCAGAAATTGAGAGGACTTTAGCTATTTTAGTTATAGGTATTCTAGCGTTAGTACTCAGTTCTCGCAGAATTATTACGTCTTTCTTATTTGTCGAGTTCTCACGCATTCTATCACCCTTAAAAATTTAAGGGGTTGAGGTTAATATTCTCAAATGAAGATTCAATCAAGAAGCGCCGTTCTAGCAGATATCTTGAAGTGATTGCTTAGTTTTTATTATTGAATTGTATATGGATCTTTAACCGAATAGTGACGAAATACCTTCAGCTATTTCCTCTTCGCTTACTTCCTTCTTTTCTTCCTCCTCAGCTTTAGCCGGAGTTGGTTGTGCTTGTTGAGGTGCGGGAGCAGCTGCCTGAACAGTTACTGGCGTGACCGGCACTGCTGGAGCCATAGAAGCTTGCTTCAACACTTCATCGATGTTTATTTCTTTGAGAGCAGCTACTAACATCTTGACGCGCACATCATCTGCTCTTATCCCGGCTGCTTCCAGGACCCTCCTAAGATTTTCTTCGTTTACTTCTTTACCGGCTGTATGCAAGAGCAGGGATGCATACACGTACTCCACACTTCTCCACCTCTTGATAGATGGATAAGAGATTTTTAAGCATTTCTTAAGAGTCTTTCGCGTGTCTTGTAGTAGTTTATGAGGGCGGCAACAGATGAGGCCGCTCTCTCAGGCATTGGGTAAGACGGTATACCGGCATTATTTAGTTTCTGTATAGCCCAATAGACTTCCTCACCACCTATGAAAGAAGTTATTAGAGGTTTGGGCAAGCCACCCAACTCTTTAACCCTCTTAATGAGTTCACCAGCTATTATTGTAGGGTCTGTTACTGCCGTCTGACAATATACTGCTAAAACGACTCCCACCTTATCATCTAGTAATGACGACATAACAGCGTCTACGTAGCCTTCATTAGATATCATCCCCGTAACATCTATCGGATTACCTAGTGAAGCAAAGCCAGGTAGTTTAGGCTTAAGCACGTTTACTAGAGTCTCAGGGGGTGGAGACAACTGTACTCCGTTCACAGAGAGAGTGTCAGTTACTATCACTCCAGCACCACCGCCGTTAGTAACTACTACTAGTTCACCTCCCTTATACTCAGGAGAGTAAGAGAATGTTCTTGCCCAATCAAAAGCTTCCTCAACACTCCTAGCTTCAAGTATGCCTGTCTGCTTGAAGACAGTAGAGTAGATAAGGACGTTGCCAGCTAGCGAGCCCGTGTGTGAAGCAACTGCTTTAGCTCCAACTTCAGTCTTGCCAGCCTTGATGACTATTATCGGTTTCGAGAGAGATACTCTACGCGCTACCTCAATAAATCTCTTACCGTCTTTAACGCCCTCAAGGTATATCAAGATTACCTTAGTAGCCTCATCTTTAATAAGATATTCTAGGAGGTCAGCATCATCTATGTCTGCTTTATTCCCTATACTAACTATCGCGGAAACACCTATCCTCTCCACTATCGTCATTCCCATGAGAGCTATCCCTAGAGCTCCAGACTGAGTCAAGAACGCTATGTGACCAGGTATCACGTCCTTAGGACCGAATGAAGCGTTTATTCTAGCAGGCGTATACACGACACCGAAAATATTAGGTCCTAAGACGCGCATGCCGTACTTCCTAGCTTTAGACACAACCTCCTCCTCAAGATCGTGCCTCCCAACTTCTTTAAAGCCTGAAGATATGACTACTGCCACCTTAGCTCCCTTCTTACCAGCCTCTTCTATAACGTCAGGAACCATGTGAGCCGGGACAGACACAACCACCATATCTATACTGTCCGGTATTGAGGAAATACTAGGATATACTTTAAAACCGAGTATCTCCTTAGCCTGCGGGTTTACAGGATATACCTTACCACCATAGCCGTATTCCTTAATATTCCTTAAAATCTCGTACCCGATCTTACCAGGCTGTCGCGATGCCCCGACTACCGCTATAGACCCCGGCTTAAACAAGGTTTCCAGTACACTCATGATGTTCCCCTATAAAACTCAAATTAAGGTTTAAATAATCTCAGGTCAATTCAGACACAAAACTCACAAACGTTCCAGATAGTAACAGTTTCACGTATCTAGTACTTGCCTAAACTTCCTCACTTACGAGATATCAACGTAGCTAGGGATTCCCCAATAGTTTAAGTTTCTGTTCTTTTATTCTCGACTACTTCAACAACATTTCCACGAATAATTTGTCAAGCTCCTTGCCAGATGGAGCCACTAAATCCTCATGTCCTGAAAATTCGTCAAATTCTATCTTAATGTACGGTATCGAGAGTCTTCGAAGAGCTTCTGAATCTACTTCCGGCACGTGAATTATGCTTACATCATCGAATAAGTGTTTAATCTGAGAAACTCTCTTTAATACTGCATTACTTTTTTCGTCATAACCTAGGAACACTACTAAACGCTTCATTAGACACCCCATAAAAGCTCTAGTTAACTCTATAATCTTAAAAACGTAAAGCCTAGATATTATGTTGATGACTTCACACCTTATACCGGGCTTCAATGCTCTCATGAGTCTTGAGTAGTGCCCGAGCCTGACAGAACGAAGCCCTCACTCACGTTCACGCACTTGTTTAACTAGTGACGCGCGAATAAAGAGTAAAGTATTTTTTGCTCTGTAAACTAGACACAGAAAGGTGGGAAGATCGAGACTAGAGTGCTTAAGGTAGACCCTATAAATCCAGACAAAGAAGTAATTAGCGAAGCTGTCGAGGTTCTCAGAGAAGGAGGTCTAGTAGCTTTCCCTACTGAGACAGTATATGGTTTAGGAGCTGACTCATTTAATAAAAGTGCTGTTAAGAAGATTTATAGCGTTAAGGGAAGACCCCCTGACAATCCTTTAATACTGCATATTAGTGACTTTAAAGAGTTAGAAGTAGTAGCTAAAGACGTGCCTTCATTTGTTTATGAGTTAGCTAATAAGGTGTGGCCAGGACCGGTAACTTTCGTTCTAAAAAAGAGTGACTTAGTGTTGCATGAAGTTACTGCGGGACTACCAACTGTTGCTGTCAGGTGTCCGGCACACCCCGTAGCACTCGCACTCATTAAAGGCTTGGGAAACCCTATAGCAGCACCGAGTGCTAACTTATCGGGAAGACCCTCACCCACTACAGCAGATCACGTCATTAAAGACTTGTCAGGGAAAATTGAGATGATATTAGAAGGCGGCGACACTTTCTTCGGTGTTGAGTCAACAATCATTAACTTAACTACCGACCCGCCAGTCTTGCTGAGACCAGGCCCTGTAGGTGTTGAAGAGTTAGAGAAACTAACTAATCTTAAAATATTAATCCCGGCATTCGCTAAGGGAACTGAAGAAGCTGGGATAGCTTTAAGTCCTGGAACAAAGTACAGGCATTACTCTCCCCAAACTACGTTAGTCTTGGTTGAGGCAGGCCAGTGTCTCACTCTAGCGGCTTACCTTAAGTACGTCAAGTCACTAATTAACGAGTATCTGCAGAAACGCCTCAAAGTTGCAATCATATGTAGCAAGGAAACTTGCTCAGATTACGGAGACTTAATAACGCTTGAGATTGGCTCTAGAAACAACCTCTACGAAGTAGCTAAGAATCTCTTCAAGAAACTTAGAGAACTTGATGAACTAAGAGTTGATGTAGCTATCTCAGAAAGCTTTAAAGAGCAGGGTATAGGCCTAGCTATAATGAACAGGTTGAGGAAAGCCTCAAGTAAGGTAGTAGCATGCGTTCTAACACGTTAGCGACCACGCCCGCTTGAAGGTGAGAGAACCCTTACAAGTACTCGGGGAATGTCTCTAGCAACATCCCCTCAATAACTATTGGCTTAAGAACCTCGACTAGCCTAAGAGCTTCGTCTAACAAGCTCTCAGAATTGCTGTAGATTTCCAGTAGAGTCTGCCCCTCCTTAACTTTATGTCCTCTTTTCACGTAGAGTCTTAAACCAGCCCCCTTATCGAGAGGGGCTCCAGCAACCATCGCTATACGAGATAAAGCATTATTGTAGACTCCGGTGACGTACCCATCTATGGGTGCCTTAACTTCGGCCTTATACCTACCTACAGGTATATCATCAGGTCTCACGTGAGGGTTGCCTCCCATAACTTCAACGATCTTTAAGAAAGTCTGGAGAGCTCTGCCCGACTCAAGTATGTTGAGAGCGACCTTACGTCCACCCCCTCTAGGAGCCACGCCAGCGACCTCGAGCACGAGCCCAGCCAGCGCAGTAGCTTTTTCTCTAACAGACATAGGTCCACTGCCCATAAGTGTTTCTAGAGCCTCAAGAGCTTCTAGAGCTGGTCCTACCGTATACCCTATTGGTTGCCCGCCATACGTTATAGCACATCTCACGCCGAGCTTTAACTTACTACCTACCTGGACAAAAAGTGATGAGAGATTTCTTGCCTCCTCAATATTCTCTACCTTTGCTTCCCTACCTGTAGGGATGTCTATAACTAAATTACTTATAGACATGCTTAACTTCTTAGAGAGTATAGAAGCTACCATCTGTGACGTAGGGTCTAGTTTTAACTGATGCTCCACACGTATTAGAATATCGTCTGCCGGCGCTAGATTGAGTGTACCTCCCCAAATAATAAATCCCTTAACCTTCTTCGCCAACTCAAGAACTTCTTCCTCAGTAAATGACACCGGAGCTAGAACCTCCATAGTGTCAGCAGTTCCCGCAGGCGACGTTATCGCTCTGGAGGACGTCTTCGGAATAAAGACTCCTGCCGCGGCGATTATCGGGACAGCAACTAGAGAGACTTTAGAATTTCCTGGAACCCCACCGATAGAATGAATATCGTAAGCAGGCTCATCAAACTTCAGGATATTGCCTGTATCAACCATCGCCTTAGTCAGCGACACTATCTCATCGACGTCCATCCCCACACTCGTCTGAGCTGCTATGAAAGTAGCTATCTCAGCCTCCCCTAAAACACCGGAAGTTATGTCTCTTATTATAGAGCGTATCTCGTCCTCACTCAATTTAAAGCCCTTTAACTTCTTCTTAATATAGTCTACTGAGGAAGTCGTAGAGTACACACTCAACTCAACTTTCTCCGGGTTATTTAAGGCGCTCGAGACGCTTCTACTTAGCAAGACTTCATCTCCTTCCTCGCCAGATACTAGAACCCAGGCAGTAACAAACCTGGAATCACTCGCTACTCTAACTCTTGAGCCCCCTCTCAACCCGTTAGCTAAGGCAATGTTCTTAGGAGCTAGAACTACTCTTAAATCCCCTGTGTCTACGTCAAGAACTCTAGCCTTGAAGATAGGCATTAGTTACACCAGCATATCTTATACGGTAATGCGAGTATTTAAGGTTTTAACTAGCGACTTCATCTCTTAAGCGTGCTTAAGACCTCGAGTGATTTCCCGCGTCTGCGAGTTAGGTTGTTTAGAGGTGTAGAAACAAGAAGAAAACATGGAAGTGAGTGACTTAAGTGCAGTGTTGACTAGCAAGTTAAGTGGATAAGGAGAAGTACTCTTCTCCCCTTACTTACCTCCTCATTATACTTGCGTACTGCCTGCCTAGACTTTAGCACATGCACCTCAGCACCAGACTTCTTAAACGCCTCAATAACCTCATTGTCTACCCTCATAACACCATCGTAACCAGTCCCTATGATGACTACATCTACCTTTACGCTGAGGAAGTCTCTAACGTCTACTAACTGAAGTCTGTGCCCCTCAACACGCCACCAATCACTAAGTATCCCTTCAGGGTGAATCACTATATCGTGGTTATACTCACGCCCCCCAACAACTATCTCGCCGAAGTCGTAGTGTTCTATTAAGGGTTGCTTAACTATCTTAGACCACCTTAAATTAATTAAGGTTACAAGACTAATATTTGGATGATGCGTCAAAACCTGCTCAGGACCCTGATAAGTTCTTCAGGTAGTAGAACGTGTCCCTTAATCATGAGGTCTCTAGTTATTTGTGTCGTGTATGTAGGTAGCAAAGAATTCTTCTTCAGGAGTTCTACATCACTAAGTATCTCTCTAGTCTCCCCGTCAGCTACTATCCTGCCTGAGTTCATTAAAATTACTCTCTCAGAGTATCTAGCGAGTATCTCCACATCATGCGTTATCAGAATCACAGTGCTTCCACTCTCTCTCAATTTCCTCAAGAATTCAGCAAACTTTATGGAGTGATGCCAGTCTTGCCCAGTAGTTGGCTCGTCTACGATGAAGTTCTTAGTACCAGCTAATAAGTAAGAAGCTAGCAAGACCCTCAGCTTAATGTGTCTAGGCAGCCCAAGAACCGGCTTGTCAAGAACTTCATTACTTATCTCTAACTGACTTAAGATTTCTTCAAGTCTATCATTAATTAAGTCGCTACGCACGCCGAGCATCTTAGGAGTGAACAAAATCTCTTCTAATACATTCACGTTAAGTAACTGTGTGTTAATGTCTTGAGAAATATACCCTATATTCCTTATCAAGTCTTTCCTCTTGTAACTCCTAATATCCTTCCCTTTAACTAGGATGAGACCTGAAGCAGGTTTGAGGAGTCCTGCTAAGCACTTAGCTAGAGTAGTCTTGCCAGAGCCGTTATTCCCTAAGACCCCAACAAACTCTCCTTCCTTAATCTCTAGACTAACAGAGTCTAAAGCCCTCGTACCATCCGGGTACTCGTAAACAAGATCTACTGTCTTAATAAGGTACATCACCGCACACCCCTAAGCAACTGAATTAAGTGTGTCTTTAGCAACTCACTACTTATGTTCTCGTTCCTCAGAGAGTACCTCAGAACCAAGTACTTCCAGACCCTCACTATCTCAGGGACTCTAACGTAGCTTTCAAAGTCTTTAGGTAACTTCATGAAGAAATTAGATGGGTCATCAACTAAAGCTAGCGTGCCGTCAAGCATTAAAGCTATTCTAGAGAGATACTGCATAAAGACGTCTACTCTATGCTCTATGATAACTATTGATGCTTGTTGATTAAGTCTGAGCGACTCTATAGACTTCACTACTTCCTCGGCTCCCGCCCAGTCAAGATTAGACAGCGGCTCATCAAGTATCAAGAGTTTAGGTTTAGTTGCTATAGCTGTCGCTATAGCAACTCTCTGCTTCTGACCACTGCTTAACTCGTAAGGCGACTTATCTAAGATAGACTCACTTAAACCAACCTGTCTTATAGCCCACGAGACTCTCTCACTCACTTCCTCAGAACTCGCGCCTAAGAGTCTCAGGCGGAGCGCTATCTCATCCTCGACCCGTGTAGTAAGAAACTGCATCTCAGGGTCTGAAGAAACAAACCCTATATCACGTAGTACCTGTGAAGACTTAAGACTAGCTACTTCTTTACCTAAGATAGACACACGCCCTTTAAGCATTCCCCTGTAACTCCAAGGTATTAACCCGCACATGATTCTCGCCAAAGTAGTCTTGCCAGCGCCTGTAGGTCCCGTAATAAGCAAAAATTCTTTCTCTCTAATACACAAGTTAACGTTTTTTAAGACCCACCCACTAGAGTTTTCATAAGCCCACCACAAGTTTTTAAGGTCTACTACACAGGACATCCTGAAAACACCGAGTAACTAACAAGTATCTCGTAAACCGGGGAGTTTAGCGGGCTTAACACCCCAGTAAGCGAGAAGTATGTGATTAAAAACGTTGCTGAGGCTACCAGGAAAAGCACTAGTAAATCAATAAAGCTAAAACTAAGTCTGCTTAGCGAGCTCCTCTCCTTCTCAGCTAGGTTAAACCCCCTCAATTCAAGAACGTCACTAACTTCATCAATCTTAACTAAGGTTATTGAGAAGAGCGGTAGGAGCCTATGAAAGAATAAATGAATGCTCTCAAAGATATTACCTCTAGAAACTTCCAGACCTCTTGAGAGCTCGCCTAACTTAATCTCCTCGAGCTTTACTTGGAGGTAATACATAAACTTAAACACGAGTCCAGCAACTAGAGCAGCTTTCAAGCTTAAGCCTAAGCTACTTAAGCCATTAACAACGTCTCTCACAGTAATTAGGGAGAGAGCCAGAATGACTGTGAGGACTGTAGCTAAAATCTTAGAGTAAATAGTCAGACCTATCACCAGGTTCTCAGCATAGAGTCTTAAGAAACCCACGCAGGCTAGCGGATTACGCCCTAAGCTACTGCCGGCTAAGAAGTAGCTGAGAACTATAATTAGGAGAAAACCTAGCAAAATCCTCAAGTATACGGCTACTGTACTCAACCTAATCTTCAAAACCTTAAAGAGAACTAGGACTGTAGAGGCTACTAGTAAGTTAACTTCAAGAAGGTTCCCTAACAAGGTATAGAGAGCTGCGAACAACAACAGCGAGAACTTAGTCAAGGGATTTAATCTAAGCAGAACTGACGTCGCGTCTAAGTAACCTACTATAGTTCTTACCCTATACGCTCTTGCCTCACCCTTCACCACGATTAAGCCAGCCACCTCTTACAGAAAGCTCTGTGAGAGGTAATGACTGGAGTAAGTCCCTTAAGTAGAGGCACACCCACAGCCAGGATAGGCACTACATTACCTACGAACCACGAGGACATAACCAAGAAATACAGGTCTCCAGATATGAAACCCCAAGCACTCATGGCTGAAGCACCTAAGTATGCTCCGAGCGCGTTATTCAAGACAACACAAGATAATGTAAAATGTGCCCAGTCACTAAGCTTCTTAAGTGCTGGGTCAACCTTGAGGAACCTAAAATAGGCTGCCGGTATAAGTGACTGAGCTAGATTCGCTGGAAGTAGAGATAAGCTGATAGATATCGGGATACCCCCTACTAAGTCTCCTACGATGGGGAAGAAAACACTAGCTAAGACTCCCCACAAGCCAAACCAGATACTCCCAACAACTTGAACTACTACTGCTAAGTAAAACCAGGAAACCCCATAACCGACCTGAAGAAAACTGCTCAAAGTAGCTGATAAGGCGCCTAAAGCAGTCAGAAACACGAAGATAACTACGTGTACTACGCCCCACGACCTAACTTCCCCTTCTCTCAGGTCCCACACGCCCATCCGAGTATCGCCATATTGAAGACTAAAGAAGACAGCTTTTAAGCAAAACGACTCGCCAAGACCACAAAGACTTTATCACATAACCATCTTCTTCAGCGTTTCGTATGTTCTCTGGTAAGTCTCTAGCATGTCTTTAGTCAATGAAGGCTTGATAGACTTCATAGCCTGAAGGAAGTACTTCATGCTTATAGGTCTAGGCTCGAATTTCTCACGTAATGCCAGCATAACGGCCTCCCTAACCAAAGCTTCTAGGTCTGCTCCAGAGTAGCCTTCAGTCATGTCAGCTAGCTTCTCTAAGTCCACGTCCTCTGCTAGAGGAACTTTCCTAACGTGGACTCTAAGTATTTGTAACCTGCTTCTTCTGTCTGGCGGCGGCACGAAAATTATCCTGTCAAACCTTCCGGGCCTTAATAGTGCAGGGTCTAACATGTCGGCGCGGTTAGTTGCAGCTATCACTACAACATTCTTTAACGTCTGTATTCCATCCATCTCAGCAAGCAATTGATTAACAATCCTGTCAGTGACTCCGGCGTCTGTTCTGAAACCTCTTGCAGGCGCTATTGAGTCTATTTCGTCGAAGAATATTATTGCTGGTGCTACTTGTCTTGCTTTTCTGAATATTTCTCTTATTGCTTTTTCTGATTCTCCTACCCATTTACTTAGTATTTCTGGTCCTTTAATTGCTATGAAGTTTGCTCCAGACTCAGTAGCAACAGCTTTAGCAAGTAAAGTCTTACCACAACCAGGAGGACCATAAAGAAGAATACCCCTAGGCGGTCTTACACCCATATTCTCAAAGACTTGCGGGGCTTTAAGAGGCCACTCAACAGCCTCCTGAAGCTGCTGCTTGATGTCTTCTAAGCCGCCTATGTCAGACCACCTAACCTCAGGAACCTCGACAAATACCTCACGCAGGAGTGTTGGGTGCACGAGTTTTAAAGCTTCCATGAAGTCGCTTTTTGCTACGACCAGCCTCTTTAAGGTGTCGGGAGGTATCGGCTTACTCAACTCTATCTGTTCACTCCTTAAAAACCTCCTTAACGCTGACATAGCAGCTTCCTTAACTAAGGCCGCTAAGTCAGCTCCTGTGAATCCGTGAGTTACGCCTGCTAACTCATCTAAGTTCACGTCTTCTGCTAGTGGCACGTTCCTAGTATGAACTTCCAAAATAGCCTTTCTAGCTCTCTTGTCTGGTGGCGGTATTTCTATTTCTCTGTCGAATCTTCCTGGTCTTCTTAGTGCTGGGTCTACTGCTTCTATCCTGTTCGTTGCTCCGATGACTACTATCTTTCCCCTCTCCTGGAGTCCGTCCATTAGTGTTAGTAGTTGTGCTACTACTCTTTTTTCTACTTCTCCTATTACTTCTTCTCTTTTTGGTGCTATTGAGTCTATTTCGTCTATGAATATTATTGCTGGTGCGTTTTTCCTAGCTTCCTCGAAAATCTCTCTCAACCTCTGCTCAGACTCACCATAATACTTACTCATAATCTCAGGACCATTAATAGCAATAAAGTAAGCGCCTATCTCGTTAGCAAGCGCTTTAGCTAGTAAAGTCTTGCCGACTCCTGGGGGTCCGTAGAGTAAGACACCCTTAGGAGGTTCTATACCTAAGTGCTTGAAAAGTTCTGGGTGCCTCATCGGCAACTCAACTATCTCTCTTATCCTCTCCTTGACTTCTTCTAGGTCTCCTATGTCTTCCCAGGTGATTTTAGGTACGGTTCTCCTAACTACCTCTTCTTTAACGGGCTCTTCTCTCAGATCGAGTAAAGTGTCAGAGTCTACATACACTACCTGCTGAGGTTGTGTAGCGATAACAACAAACTTTATTGGTTCTGGGAGGAAATAATAAGCTATGAAAACAACCTCCCCTCTCTTCACTGGCTTATAAAGTAGTTGCTCCTTAACGTATTCGACAAACCCCCTATCCCACCTCATAGGAATCGTAGGAGCTAACACCACCTTAGTGCCCTTAACGACTTCTATTTTTCGAACACGCACTATGTCACCCACACCAACTCCTAAAGCTTCACGTGTGTATCCATCAATCCTTATAGTATAATCGTCTTCTTCTCTTAACGTAGGCAATACCTGAAGTACTGTAGAGCCTTTATCAGACTCTACCTCAACATAATCACCAGAAGAAACGTTCAGCATATTCATTACTTTCCTGGGGAGCCTACCTATCTTACGCCCAACGTCTCTAGCGCCGGCTGTCTCAACCCTAACTTCAACGAAGTCTTTACTAACCATATTCCTCACGCCCTCAATACCTAATACTCTAGTGTCTTTAAGAAATAAATATTATATTTTCTCCAGGATATCCATCCCGCAAATCTCCATAAAGTTGCGGAGCACAACTAAGACGCCGTGAGTTACTGCAATCTTCAGAGCTCTAAAGCCCTCGTCAGGCTCTCTCAGTATGGGCTCAGACTCGTAGAATTTGTTAAATACTGTAGCTAGATTGTTAGCATAAGCTATTAAGTCTTCAGGTTGCTTACTACTAGCTACTTCGGAAACGACCTCAGGAAACTTACTCAACTCTAAAATAAGTGTTTTTATAGGTTCTCTGCCTGCTCTCCCGTAGTCTACAGCCTCTAGAGAGTAGTTTCCGGCTTTCTCGACCACAGACTTAGCTCTAACGTACGTGTACTGTATGTAGGGTCCTGAATTCTGTTTCAAGTCGAGAATCTTCTTAAGGTCTATCGTCAGAGTCTTAGAAGGCGATACGGATAAAACCATGTACTTGATGGCAGACCTAGCTATCTTCAAAGCTTGCTCTTCTGAAACTTCAGAACCTCTTTCTCTCATTAAGTTCTTCACCATCCCACTAAGTCGCTCAAGTAGCTCGTCAACAGTCACGTACCTACCCCTCCTCCCAGACATAGAAGCTCCAGGTAAGTTAACCATCTCATAAGAGTAGTGAATTAGATTCTCAGCTTCTTTCTCGTAGCCTAAAGCGTAGAGTGCTAGCCTGAGCTGAGCTTGACTAAGAGTCTGCTCTATAGCTATAACGTTCACTACCTCGTCTGCCGAGAACTCGCTGAATTTCTTCAGCGTGTAAGCGATGTCTCTAGTAGTGTATAGTGTGGTCCCGTCACTCCTCTTGAGTATGAGGGGAGGCACTTCAAGAGCTTCAGGAATCCTCAGACGTCTTCTTAATTCTTCAGATTTAAGCATGTCTTTAAAGAAGAGTGCTGGCGCGCCTTTATGGAAACCAAAGTAATTGCTACTTGAAGCTTTCTCGAGAACCTCGTCTACCCTACCCTCCCAAACTAGGTCACTTTCCCAATCCCAAACATCTATGCCTACGTTCATCTTCTCAAGAGTCTCTTTAATTCCGTCAACTACTTTACTACAAACCTTTCTGACAAAGAAGTATTCAGGCTCTCCTTTCTCATATCCTCTAAGAATCTTCAGGACTTCTAGTTCTGGGTCTTCCTCACTAGCTATCTTCTCAGAAAGCGTGTTAACCTCGTTAGGTATTACCTCAGCTAACCTAGCTAAATCACCTATTAAGGAGTCTATCTCGTTACGTATCTCACTAGCTTTACTAAAATCTCCTGAAGCTTCGGCTTCCCTCAGAGACTTCTTCAGCTTTAATATGTCAATTATTGTGGTCGTCGCAGCATATATTAAACCCAAGTAGTGGTCAGGCTTCATACCAGGCGGTATGTTGGGGAAGCCCAGCTTGTAGTAGCCGTAAGCTAGGAAAGCTGCTTGCAGGCCCACATCATTAACGTAATACCTTCTCTGAACTTCATTACCTAAAAACTTGTTAAGTCTGTAAAGAAAATCGCCTAAGACGGCGTTTCTTCCAGAACCTAAATGGAGTGGATGAACTGGATTAGCCGACACGTACTCCACAATCACTCTCTTCTTAACATAGTTGTCTATGGTGCCGTACCTGCTGTCATAGCTAGCTATAGTATTGAGTACTCGAGCGCTGAAGACTGCATAGTTTACGAAAATATTCAAGTAATTATCAACGACTATAGTCTTATCAACTAGACTCAGTTTCTCTAGTGAGGAAACTAACAAGCTGGCCAGATTCTCTAAGGACGTATTACACAGCTTGGAAAGCCTGGCTAGGTGTATACTTAAGTCACCGAATTCTCTCTTAGGTGGTTCTTCGATAATATCCTCTAACTGTGTAAGTATGTTTGGGTCTGCACACACGCCGCTAAGCGCCCTACCAAGCTCGCCAGATATAGAGAGTTTTAATTCCTTATAGGGGTTACCTAGACTCAACCACACTACCTCAATTAACTAAAAATACTCACCTAAAAAATGGAGGTGATGTCTCTGAAATCAACCGGTAATAAAACCCCTGAAGAAACATACCACTCATACCTCTCTTCAAGATAGCCCGTAAACACGGCACATCCATCAAACTTGCCGTCACGATCGCATTTAGACACTTTTATATTTTTCAACTGCTTTATGAAACAATTAGCCGTCTTCTTATCATAGTAAGGACAGATCTTGTGATATTTCTTAGCAGACTTAATCATCTTCTCAATCCACTTCTTCTTATCGTCCTTGACAGATTCAAGATACTCAGAAGTTGTGCCAGTGACTCCTCTAGCATCATCCTCCATCACGGTTAACCGACCCCCACAATACTAAAATTAATCTCGATTAATTTATATTAAAATTTCTTTTATTCACTGATTCTCCTGCACTAACCATTATAGCTGGAAAACTGCTTGAAGTAAGGCTTCAGAGTTTCTGGCAACCCTCCCGTACACTGAGGGCGTGACTTAAGGACGTCACTTACAACCAGTATGTCTGCATAGAAAATACTAAACCTGTAGGGAGGAGAAGCTCAGTCTTAGCTTAACTGATATCTGAGAACTGCTACAAGACCGTTGAATGTTTTCTTAAGCCACTCATATTCTGGTATCTCATTATTTACTACGTACACCTCAATATTCTTTTCTTCAGCTAACTTCAATATGGTGTCTATCTTTTCATGATCTTCAGCGACTATCAGGTACTTTACTGCCCCGATGTTTAAGGCTTCAAGAACTTCTTTTTCTCCGTAAGTGACTAGCTCGTCATCTTTTGCTAGGTGTGTCTTGAATTCTTCTATAGCGTCAAAGATTCTTATATATGAATGCTGTTTTAGCATGTCTTTAGCTCTAACTACTAATTCTTTTAGTCCTGGAAGACTCTGAGTGCTGACATCTAGTAATTCAGGCAGTACTAACTGCTTTAGTCTGTAATCTATGGTGTCAGACTTAATGAAGTCGTGCTTCATGTATCCGGGACCGCCTATTATTATCCCCTTGAGTTTGCCTTGCTCTAAGTAGGGCAGGAAGTAATTATTCATTTTCTCAGCTACTTTCTTAAAGAATTCTTCAGTTAATTCTTCTATTACTCTGTCAAATCTCCTCTGCGACCAACCACCCTTAGAGTGCTTGCCCGGTATGTAGCCTTCTAACTCGTCTAAGAGTATTATCCTGTCATTCTTTAGTAACCCGATCGTTGCCTCATCTCTCTCTATTATGATTAGTCCGTAAACGTCAGACTCTTCAACCATATCCTCAAGAAACTCTGTATGGAAGAACTTGTCTGTACGATAAAAGAACACGCTTACCTCCTCAGGAGGTTCTATGACTAGCGTTATCGACTCGCCAGTCTTGTCATTAACCCCAGAAAATATTACTAGCCCGTTAGGCGGGGTTTTAGGTATCCGTAGTAGTCTGTCTATAGCTGACTCTAGAGCAGTCTGGACTTTAGTCTTAGTAGCTTTGAGTTTTATGTTTTCAGTTATTGAGAGCTCCTGACGCAGAGTATTAACTACTTCCGAGATGGGTCTCCCGGGAGGTATGTAGAGGCTGAGTAAAGTGGTCGCGTGCGCGCTCCAAGTCTTCAGATTCTTGATTATTCTCTTTAGTTCTTCCTTGCTTACTCTATACTCACTAAATCTAGACACACCCCCAGATAATTTAATCTAGCCTCTAATTAAACTTAGTATCTTAATTCTCGGCCCGCAATCAACTACTCACTCTAAGCCTGCTATAACGAATCTCCCGTCATTCATCACGTAAGCTTTACCTTCATTCACGAGCTTTATGAGGGCTCTCCTTATCTTATCTTCACTAGCTAGCCCTGAAAGATACCCGTGTAACTCCTTCACAGTCATGGGGCGTTCCCTCAGCAAGTTTCTTAAAATCTCAAGTAATTGATCCTCGTTAGGAGCTCTGAAGACTACGATATCTGAGTCTTCATAAACAACTTTAAGACCAAGTCTTCTGTTAACATCATTCTTATCATTTGCTCCCGCCATAGCACTTCACACTTAAGACAATATTTCACAGCTTTTAAGTTTATTAGCTTGAGATAATTACTGGTTTAAGGTAATCTGAGTCATGGTGTGCCCGTGGTATAAAGAAAACATGTGTACTTCTCCTAAGCTTGAGCAGCCGTCAAGCGACCCAGTAACCATGGCGTGTGCTGGAGGACCTAAACAGTACAGGGAATGCAGGTACTTCGTAGAAAGAACAGGGAGTCCTCAGCTAGCTAGCATCGCGACTACCGTGAAGTTCGGGAAAGCACTACTAATGATACACGCGTTAAACGAGAGACCTAAATCTGAGTGCGAGTTTTTTGAGTCTGAAGACCGTGAGGGTTACTTCCTAGCTGGATGCAACGTTCTTAGAAGATACTTAACTAAGTTTGAGATATCAGACTGTGAGAAACACTGGATTAACTGCCCCTACAGGAAGATAGAGATGTCTCTATCAAGAGACTAAACCCACACAACACTACTTAAGAATTAAATCCTCCACCAGAAACTCAATAAAACAACATAAAACTAAAGTTTACCTCATAATAGTCTAATATGGTGATGGAGTAAATGAAGTATAAGGAACTACAAGAGAAGCTAAAAGAAGTAGCTAGTACTAGAGAGTATCGTCTATTCTTAAAGAATTTCTTAAGCGATATCGAGAAAGCTTACGTCAGTAATGAGAGAAGATTAGTTGTTTTGTGTGGTTCAGATTCTGTTAAGGTAGCAGGCTTAACAATAGATTTAATAAGACGCTACGTAAGGAAGTTAAGAAAACTTAGGAGGTCTGCTAAGTTAAGCATTATCCACGTATTCCACGACGAATTTCCTGACGCACGTTTAAGAGCAACACTAATAAGAGACTTGATGCTGAGCAAGAAGTTAGTAGACGCTCGTGAAGTCACGGTAGAACAGACAGTATATGAAACTAGTAAGAAGTATTTAGGAACTACTCAAGATGTCCTCATACTAGACCTCACAAACGACTTAAAACCTAATGACGTGGGGAGACTCATCGGTGTGGTTAGGGGAGGGGGCATCATAGTAGTGTGGGGGCCCCAACTAGAGTCTTGGGATGCTGCTAAAACAGTCTTCAAAAGTAATCTTGTAACGCCTAGACATCCCGAACCAAGGAATATATTCATAAGATACTTCGTGAGGAAACTCATGAAGCATGAAGGCATATACGTGATAGACGCGGATACAGGCAAGCTAATTAAGTCTGGTCATATTACGGGAAGCGCCAAGAAGGAAGTAAGGAGTATTAAGATCCCTGAAAACTCCATATTCCCGAGAAGTCTTTATGAGCTGGCTCTAACGCAAGACCAAGTAAACGTTATTAAGTTAATCGAAGATAATGTTGTTCCTAAGCCGGGTTCTAAGCATGTGGCAGTAGTAATAACTTCTGATAGAGGGAGAGGCAAGTCTTCAGCTATAGGGATAGCCTTAGTCGGGTTAATCAAGGAATTACTGAAGTTCAAGAACAGAGTGAGAGTAGCCGTGACGGCCAGCGACCCGTCCGCAGTCCAGTCATTAATGATGCTGGCTGAGAAGGGACTAAACACTCTAGAACTTAACTATAAGAAAGTAGTTAGGGAGGGAGACTTAATAGAGCTGAAAGGCGATAGGTTCAGCATAGAGTACTGGGAACCCTACACGGTAACTAAGCTTAAGGTAGACGTAGTCGTAGTTGATGAAGCCGCGGGTCTGCCAGTCCCTCTGCTACACACTATATGGAGAAACTTTAATAGAACTATCTACGCTACCACTATACACGGATACGAGGGTGCTGGAAGAGGGTTCTCCGTAAGATTCCTTAAGAGATTAAGAGAAGACCCTAAGACTTTAATGGTAACCTACGAAATGAGAGAGCCAATTAGGTACTCGATTAATGACCCCATAGAGAGATTCCAGTTCGACACACTATTACTAGACGCAGAACCTGATAACCTAACAGACGAAGACATTGAGGAAATCAAGAAAGGTAACTTAGAGTACGTAGCTTATGAACCAGAATATCTCTTCTCAGAAGCTGGAGAAAAAGAACTCCGCAGTCTCTTCGGGATATACGTCCTAGCTCACTACAGGAACGAGCCCGACGACTTAGGCAGGCTAGCAGACGCCCCCCACCACAGCATGAGAGCCGTGAGGATAAGGTCTTCAGGCAAGATAGTTGGTGCAGCTCAGTTAGCTGAAGAGGGCGGTCTCAGCGATGACTTAATAGACGAGTTATTGGTTGGGGGGAAGATACCCGGCAACATAATACCAGACAGGCTCTTAAAGTACTTTAGACTTAGAGAACTAGGTAGAGGCGTTGGCTGGAGGATAGTGAGGATAGCTGTACACATAGACGTGCAGGGAATGGGTATTGGTTCTTTTCTTTTGAACGAAGTAATAAATGAGGCTATAAAGAGAGGATATTCTTGGGTTGGAGCCGGTTTCGGTTTAAGTAAAGAGCTACTCAGTTTCTGGCTCAAGAACGGCTTCAAGCTACTTCACCTATCGCCAGACAGAAATCCTGTTAGCGGCGAGTATACTGCTTTAGTAGTCAAGCCGTTAAATAGTGAGTGGGTTTCTCTGATAGATTCTTGCGTTAAAGACTTCATGGTCAGGCTGATAGGCAGTCTACACTCAGTTTATAGAGACTTAGAAAGTGACGTAATCTACTTAGTATTCAAATCAGGCGTTAACTTCCCAGAACTCTCAGAAAGATTCAGACTTACTGAAGCACAGAAAGAGCGCTTAAAACTTTACTTGGAGGGCTTAATGACTTACGAGTCTGTAGCAGACGCCGTCAACTTCAGTGTTTTGAAGTCCGTGTTTGAGGGCAAAATAAGTGTTTTAACTCCTCTAGAAGGCCAAACATGTATAGCCAGGTGTTTAAAAGGGTTAAACTGGGAAGAATTATCGCAAGAACTAAATTACCCCCCTTCAAAAGCAGCCTCGATTTTAAGAAAAGCTGTAGAGAAGTTATCTGACCTCCTCCTCGCCCTTAAGGGCGAGGGTTTCGGGGAGGGGGTTTAGAGCTACATCCCCATCGAAAGCCGGATTCAGCTCTGCACTCGGTCTCGGCGCTTCACCCCTACCCCACACAGTGCAGGAGGCTCGAGAATATGTCATCCACTAGAATATACTAGATAAGTTGAAGCCAGTAAGCTTGGAAGTCTTTCTTTCTTAATAATTCTCGTGTTTCATTAATAGTAGGTAGTGAGGATGAGTGAAGAAACTAAGAAGCTAAGGTCACCTATAGTAACTGTTTTAGGACACGTAGATCATGGCAAGTGCTTACACCCGAATGAGAAGGTGATGCTCGCGAATGGAGAGGTTGTTGAGATTTCTTCCTTAATTAAGGGCTCATCACCCAACCAGAAAGTAGGAGATTACGAGGTGTTCATGAAGAGAGTCCCAGTGCTGTCATTAAGTTTAGGTGGGTACGTGAGTAGTGCCTTCACAGAGAGTGTCTGGAGAATCAAGTATAGGGGGCCTCTTTTCAAGATTGTCTTAAGCGATGGGAGGTTTGTTAGAGTAACGCCTGAGCACCCTTTCTTAACATGTCATGGGTGGGTTAGAGCAGATAAGATAGAGAAGCATGACATGATAGCTACTCCAGACTTGACAATCACAGAAAGTGATTTACTAGGCTTCGGGAATTACGTTGGTAAGCGAGTGATTCTTAAGTCGCGTGACCTCCTCTTTAAGGAGGTAAAGAGTGTTGAGATAGAGGATTATGAGGGCTTCTTATACGATCTCTCAGTTCCTGAGACGCAGTCTTTTATCGCTAATGGGATTGTAGTACATAATACGACGTTACTAGACAAGATTAGAGGTACTGCCGTCGTTAGTAAGGAACCTGGCGAGATGACTCAGCATGTGGGCGCTAGCTTGGTGCCTGCTTCAGTGATAGAGAAAATCATATCACCACTTAAAAACATATTCACGATAAAACTAACAATTCCGGGCTTGCTCTTCATTGACACGCCAGGTCATGAAGCATTCTCTAACCTACGAAGGAGGGGAGGTAGTGTTGCTGACTTTGCTGTACTAGTGATTGATATCATGGAGGGAGTCAAGAAGCAGACGCTAGAGTCTATAGAGATCTTATTAAGTAGGAAGGTTCCTTTCGTGATAGCTGCTAACAAGATTGACAGGATTCCCGGCTGGAAGAGTCTTCAAGACACTCCATTTACTCTGAGTGTAAAGAGTCAGAGTAAACAAGCGTTAGAAGAACTAGATAAGCGAATATATGCCTTAGTAGGGCAGCTCTCGCAAGTGAACATACCTTCAGAAAGATATGATAGAATAAAAGATTTCAGAAAAGCTATAGCGATAGTACCCATATCGGCTAAGAGTGGCGAGGGTCTTGCCGAGCTCCTAGCGGTGCTCGCAGGAATTATTCAGAGGTTCTTAACACACAGAATAATGTTCACTTCAGGCCCCGCTAAGGGGGTAGTTCTTGAAGTTAAAGAGATTCCCGGCTTAGGACACTGCGCTGACGTAATAATATATGACGGGATACTTAGGAGAGGAGACACAGTAGTTTTAGGAGGTTATGAAGGACCTGTAACGACGAGAGTCAGAGCTTTGTTGATGCCGAGACCTCTTGAAGAAATGCGCGTGGCTGGCGAAGCCAGCTTTATAAGCGTAGACGAGGTAGTTGCTGCTGCCGGGGTTAGACTAAATGCTCCAGAAATCGAGAAAGTAGTTGCCGGCGCACCGCTTCAAGCCGTAGAAAATGAGGAGGAAGTTGAAGAAGTAAGTAAGAAGATAGCTGAGGAGTTAATGCAGGTCAGGTTTTCTAAGAATATAGTCGGTGTCGTAGTCAAGGCAGACACTCTAGGAACTCTAGAAGCAGTCGTCTCGATGCTTGAGAACAGGGGGATACCAGTAAGATTAGCTGACGTGGGGCCCCTAACAAGGAGGGAAGTCATAGAAGCTTCTATAGTAGCCAAAGAAAACAAGTACTTAGGTGTCATACTGCTTTTCAACGTGAAAGCACCTCCCGACATAGAAGAACTAGCTCTCAGAGAAGGCGTGAAGATATTTAGGGAAAGCATAATATACAAGCTCATAGAATCTTACGAGGAGTGGGTTACTGAAGAGAAATCTAAGGAAGCACTTGAGAAGGCTCTGAAGACCGTCTTTCCAGCCAAACTCCAAGTACTCCCAGGCTGTGTTTTCAGGAGAAGCAACCCAGCAATAGTGGGAGTTAGGGTATTAGGTGGTGTCATAAGACCAGGATATAGACTCATGAGATATGATGGGAGACTGCTAGGTAAGATTAACCAGATACAACTCAAGGGTAAACCACTACAAGAAGCTCGGTCAGGCTCTGAAGTAGCAATCTCTATAGAAGGAGACGTGCTGGTCGGCAGGCATTTCGACGAAAACGACATACTCTATACAGACCCAACAGAGAAAGACTTAGAGACCTTCATAAACGACTTCAAGAACGAGCTAAACAGCGAGACAATACACCTGATAAAAGAAATCATAGAAATCAAACAAAAAGAAGACAAGAGATTCGGTTTAAGCATTCTTGTAAAGCTAAGAAGTCAAACACAAGAAATAAGATAGTAACCAGCATATCTACATTATCGAAACTTCTACGCAGGACAACAAAAATAGAGTGCTTGAGAACTTTCAAGCCCCTCCCCTAAAGACTTTCAGCCTGAACTCCTCCACAGCTGTGTAGTGATTTACTATTGGTTCATGATAGCCTGCAAGACGGTATTTCAGAGGGTCGTGAAGTTCCTCACACTTGAAACTCTCTAGCTCTGGGAGGTATTTCTTGATATAGACACACTCTGGATCATACTTCTTTGACTGCAGTATAGGGTTAAATAACCTGATAGGCAGTGGATCAACGCCTACTGAGGCCGCCCACTGCCAGTTACCGATGTTGAGTGCTTCATCATAATCAATCAAGTACTTCTTAAAGAACTCTTCTCCTTTTTTCCAGTCGATGTGTAGGTCTTTAACTAGGAAGCTAGCAACAATAAGTCTTACTCTATTGTGAATCCACTTCTCTTTCTTCAACTGCTTAATCCCTGCATCAACTATGGGGTATCCAGTTTTTCCCTCTGTAAACGCTCTAAACAACTCCTCATCATCTCCCCACTTCAAGTTCCTCATATATGGCTTAAGCTCTAGTCTTCTCATCCACGGATGTTTCTCCATCAGATAATAATAGTATTCTCGCCAAGCTAATTGTCTCACAAACTCCTCTGAGTACTCTCTTGCCCTGAGATAGACAATCCTCACCGATATGATGCCGTGAGAGATGTAAGGAGAGAGTTTTGAAGTTCCATCAACTCCTGGGAGGTCCTTCATGTAAGCATACCTAACAAAGTCGAATTTCTGTAACCTCATCTTAAGGTCACTAAGACTCCAACTACTCTTGTTCGTGACTCTCCACTTATTTTTATTAATAACCTCCTCAAGACTTGGCTCATCTACCTCCGCGAATTTCTCAGTTGGAGGTAGGTCGACAATCGAGTCGTCCACGCGCTTCCTCCACTCACGGTAAAAGCTTGTGAAGTTCACTCCGCTTCTTATCTGAGTATAGTCCGTCAAGACGTTATCCTTTACCGTGATTAGCTTTACTCCATGCCTCTCGCACACGCTCTCAACTCTTCTTTTCTTTTCTCTTTCCGTTTCTGTGTGAGGATGGCTCATAAAGACTTTATCGAAACCATACTTGTCAAGTAAGTAACTTAAAATGATATCAGGCTTCCCAATAAATACTCTCAGCTTAGTGTAGTTGTTTATCTCATTAAGAGCTTCTATCAAGAAGCTAAACCTCGGGTCTTCATACTCTATCCCTCTTTCTTTAAGCTCCTCGAAATCGAGAATGTACGCTGTAACGATCTTGTCGCTCTTCTTGCAAGCTTCCCATAACGCTCTATTATCCTCAACTCTGAGATCCCTAGTAAAAATGTAAAGAGAAGACATTCACGACAACCTCACTACCTCAATTCAAAACTAACATTCAGTCGCTTAAAAGCTTAGCCACCAGTAATTGACTTCTTATCGACAATAGCCGTTTTAGACGCTGACTCAATCCACAAGCCACGAAACTAGACCCAACGCTCTATCCAGGTTGGTGTCATGAGCTTTTAGACTATCAACGAAGCGCATTTCAAACTCTAATTAGTGCTTATCTATGATTTTACACTCTAGGGCAATTGTTGCGATTAGCCTGAAGCGATTGGTTTATTATCCTAAAATGCTAATTTTTATATAGCTGGCTTCTAAATTTATTAGTATAGAGTCGGGTGAATTAACATATGGGGATGGAAGTCTTAACTGCTCTGACTCCATATTTACTCGCGGCTGGAGCTTTTGTTATCGTGTTACTGAAGGTTTTAAGATCTCCAAAGTTTCTTACGCAGGCAGTCACCGTAGCTCTGCTTGTGGGTTCAGTCTTTATGACCTTGGTCATTTATTCCGAAACTGCTGACGGGAAAGTCGTAATTTATACAGTCGGTGGCTTTCCGCCATCCATAGGGATAAGCTACGTTGTTGATGCATTCTCTTCAACTCTCGCGATACTGGTATCGATGCTCTTCTTAGCTCTCTACCCTCTTTTAAACGTTTTCAAAACGAAGGTTGATGAGTATTTCCTCGCTCTCTACCTAGGGCTTGAATCGGGTCTCCTTGGGATAATTTTTACAGGAGACCTCTTTAACATGTTCGTAATGATTGAGGTCACACTGGTTTCATCATACGGGCTTATAGCGATGTCGAAAACTAAGAGAGCCTATACTGCAGTATTCAGGTATGTTATGACTGCAGGCGTTGGAGGACTAATCTTCTTTACAGGTGTGGTCTTAACATACTTTGCTGCGGGAACCCTCAATATCGGGTACTTAGCAGCAGTGATTGACGGGGTTAACACAGGCTACTCAGGGTACTTAGCTAGTCCTTCCGCAGCCCTAGCAGTATTATTCACGCTGTTATTTTGGGGATTGATGGTTGATGAAGCTCTCGCCCCACTACATTTCTGGCTTCCAGGAGCCTACTCCTCAGCACATCCAGTCATCTCCTCACTCCTAGCAGGAGCTTCTGAAGGAGCCGCATATTATGCGCTGATGAGGGTATTCTATACAGTCTTGAACGGATTCCCTGATATAGTCGCTAATGCTCTCAGAGCTCTCGGTGTTTTAACTATAATAGTCGGCGGCATCGGAATGATGTATTCCAGAAGATTCAGTGAAATCATATCTTATAGCGTAATCCTTGACTCAGGCTATATTGCAGTAGCTCTGTCCTTAGGACCTGCTGGGGTTCAAGTAACGTTTTTCTACATCATCGCTCACATGGTGGTTAAACCCCTCCTCTTCCTTATAGCGGGATGGGCTAGGGAAGAGGTCGGTAGTGATAGACTAGATGATCTTCAAGGCGTACTCAGAGAATCAAAGATCCTGCAAGCAGGGCTTTTAACGGGTGCTTCCGCAGTGATAGGGATCCCACCAACAGTCCTCTTCGCCGCAAAGCTTCAGCTCTATATTGAGTTGCTGAGCACTGCGTTAGCTAATCCTCTAAATACGCTAGTTCTTGCCACAGCGCTAGCCGGCTCAGGACTTTCACTCGCTTCCTTCATTAAGGTGATCGTCACTACGATCCTGTCGCCCAAACCTCGGGAAGGAGTTAGGCTAAGTAGAGTACTTGAAGCGTACGTTATAGCTCTCGCAGGACTGACTATTGCCTTAGGGGTATTCTATACTATAATTCAGGAACAACTAACAGCACCTGCTTCGAACATACTCCTTAACGGGAGGGGCCTCTACATCAATGAGGTACTCCAAGCCTTGTTTAGAGGGTGAAAATAATGGGTTTACTGAATAGGATTGCCAGATGGGCTAGAAGTAGGAGCATGTGGATGATACACTACTGCTCAGCGTGCGGGGCAGTAGAGTTCCCGCCACTAGTGATGTCTCCTGTGGACTGGGAAAGATACGGATACATGCCAGCACCAACACCGAGGCAGAGCGACCTCTATGTCGGGATGGGTTATTTAACTAAAAAGACCGTCAAGTTGTTCCTCAATATGTACTTGCAGATGCCTGAACCCAGGCATGTCGCAGCAGGGTGCAACTGCACCGCGACTGGAGGACTCTATTGGGATAGCTACGCGACTTATAAAAGACTAGACGACTTCGTTGAGGTTGAGGGCTGGGTTCCAGGATGTATGCCCATGCCAGACGACTACTTAAGTCTACTTAAATATCTTAGAAGCAGTATTTCAGAGACTCCTCTCGAAAAACACTTATCAAGAGTTAAAACTGACGCACTAGAGAAAATCAAGACTTACGAAGAGCTTGAGCAGAGATTTAAGGAAGAATATGAGGAGACCCTCAAGTCTTCTAGGCCCGTGAGCGGGTACGAGTTTAAGCCAACTTACCCAGAATGCTATGAGGTCGATGAACCATTAAAGATTTGTAAGACAGCCATTGAGGCATCAAAGCTCAGAAAGGTTATCTCAGAACTTAAGGAGGAAGGCTACACTCTATTCGTAAACATTAACTCAATTGACTACCCTGATAAAGGGGTCATCGAGCTATACTATATTCTAGAGAACCCAGAAACGGGTTGGCAGAAATGGGTTAAGACGTTTACGGACCGAGTCAACCCAACAGTCGACGACATTCACGACATTCACCCTATAGCCTTCTACGTCGAGAAAGAAGTTCACGAGATGATGGGCGTGAAATTTAAAGGACATCCAGATCTGAGTAAGTGGATTCTAAAGGACAATTGGGAGGGACCCCCACCTTTAAGAAAAGACGTTGACACCGCCTCCTTCGTAGTGAAAGTCATGTATGGAGGTTACAAATATGGGAGATAACTCAAGCTACACGACTATATACTTCGGCCCCCAGCACCCTGGGGTACCGGGAAACATAGCTTTCAAGCTCTGGCTCGATGGGGAGAGAATAGTGAAGGCTGAGACCATTCCAGGATTCCTTCATAGAGGTTTTGAGAAGATGATGGAGAATAGAACTTGGGAAATGAACGTCACGCTCAGTTATAGGTTCTGTGTAGAAGATCCTGACCATTTAGAAGTCGCTTACGCACTCAGCGTTGAAAAGATTTTCAAGACTGAAATACCCGAGAACGCTAGGTGGATGAGGGTGATACAGTGTGAGATGGGGAGGATAGCCTCCCACTTATTCTGGGGGCACTTTATGGGCGGTAGCGTTGGTCTGAGAACTCCTGCTTACTGGGCCGTAACCGCTAGAGAAGAGATTTTGAAGTGGTTTGCTAGGATCTCGGGACACCGAATATACCACAATCTCAGTGTTCCTGGTGGAGTGAGGTTTAAACCTCCCACTAACTTCAAGGAAGATACCCTCAGGCTACTTAACTACGTTGAGGAGGTTGCAGAAGATTTCAAGAAAGCGCTACTCGGCAATAAGATCTTCAGGGCAAGAACAAAAGGAGTTGGTAAGCTGAGTTCGAAAGAAGCGCTAGAACTCGGTATCACGGGACCAAGCTTAAGAGCGGGGGGATTAGCTTACGATCTCAGAAAGAAAGCACCTTACCTCGCATACGATAGGGTTAGCTTTGATGTGCCTACTGGGGAGGTCGGAGATGCTTTTGACAGGGCTGTAGTTAGGTTGAGAGAGATTACAGAGAGCGTGAAGATCGTCAAGCAAGCTATTGAGGAACTAAGGCTTGAAAAACCATTCAGAGTGAAAACTTCGATGTCAGCCCCGCCTGGAGAAGGCATTGCGAGAGTTGAGAGTGCGAGAGGAGAGTATATGATCCACATAGTTAGTGTTGGTGGGAGACGCCCCTACAGAGTAAGGCTGAGAAGCATGTCTATGCCTCTCCTCACTACGGCAATAAACAGGTTGCTTGAGAAAGAAGAAGTAACTATTGCTGACTTTCCAGTTATTCTCGCATCTCTTGACCCGTGTCCACCAGACCTTGATAGGTGATCGTTGATGGTCGTCTCCACTCTCCTTAAGTCATTAAAGTACTTGGCTCAAAAACCTTACACGAGGCTCGTTCCCGACAGAGACAAGCCATTTAAAACAAGCACGTTGAGAGGGGCTCACGTACTCGATATGTCTAAGTGTACTGGTTGCTCAATGTGCCAGCAAGTATGTCCTGCTGCATGTATCGACATGGTATCTGTAGAAGGTAAGTATCCACAGAATCCTAAGTCCAGGTTTCCAAGGATAGACCATAGTAAGTGTACTTTCTGTGCCCTTTGTGTTGAGTATTGCCCCTTTAATGCCTTATCTATGACGAGCGCTACCGGCTTCGAGCTCTTTACTGTGGATAAGTCCAAAACTTTTAAACAACCATTTGACCTAGTCAAGCCCCTGGGAGAAAGTACGGTGAGTAAAGAAGATTTCAGAAAACCTTACTCAAGTGAGGGTGAGTCTAAGTGAATTCAGCAGTGCTTGATCAATTCATCCCACTACTTATAGCTCTGTTCGCAACAGCAATGATAATTTATTCTGTGAGAGTCTTTACGTCTAAAAACATCGCTGACGCCACACTCGCCGTGGACGCCTTGACAGTTGACCTCTTAGTCATTTTCATTCTCATAGCATTATACTATAAGTCAACCTTCCTCCTGATAGGCGCTGTCCCCTTAGCTACTTGGGTCCTTATTCTAGACATTGTCGTGGCGAGATACTTAGATAAGGTAGGTGCTGAGAAATGATTGATGCAGTCTTATTCTACGTTGGGCTAAGCATAACCCTGGTTGGCGGGGTCATGGATGTGGTGGCTGCTGTAGGATTCTTCAAGTTCAAAGACTTCTACACAAGACTTCACGCAGCAACTGTGGGAGCCATAGGTGGTGGATTCTACCCTCTCGTCGGCTTAGCCCTCATGACGCTTAGCCTAGATATCGCACTTCAAATGAAGCTTACTTTCGCTGGAATCTGCCTACTCTCGGCTGCAATCATTGCTGTCGGAGTGCCCTCAGGGACGCATGCGTTGGCTAGAGCTTCATATAGGTCGCGAGAAGCTAAGCCAGTCGTAATAGGAGACAAGCTAAGAGAGAAGCTGGAGGGTGCTAAGAATTGATAATGCTCATGCTCGCTTCAATAGCTTCAACTCTCGCGCTGATAGCAACTATCATAGCAGTCTACTCCAGGGACGTAGCCAAGACCATAATCATCGCTGGAATCGAATCTGTTTTTTACGCAGTAGTCCTTTCTATTTTCCTAGCCCCAGACCTACTCATAGCTTACATAGCAGTCGGGCTCGGCTCAAACACGGCAATACTGTTTTACGTACTCTCAAAAGGTGAGAGGTATGAGGAAGAGGATTGAAGTAATCATTCCAATTTTACTTGGGGCCGGGCTATACCTCTTACTCTATATGACGGGTTTACTCACAATGTGGAAAGACTTAACTACACTAGCTTCAAAGTATCTTAAAATGATTCCAGATATTCTCAACCCTTACACGTCAGCGAGTTACGAAGTAGTCACCTCAGTAATATGGGACCAAAGAGGTTTCGACACTTTCTTCGAGACAACAGTGCTTTTCTTAGCGATAATCGCTGCGGTAGGGTTGTTTGATAGAGTCATTAGTCAGGACGTGGAGAATCATCGAATGACTCTGATACCGAGATTAGCTGTCAGGGTGCTGGCTCCAGTAACAGTAATAGTGTCAGTCTCTGTTGCTGTTCACGGGCACATTTCACCTGGTGGGGGATTCCAAGGAGGGGTCGTCTTTGTCATGGCACCACTAATGTTCATGCTCGCGTTTTCCAGTGGTTTCATCTTAAGAGCAGGCTTCAAAAGCGACCGCCTTATGGTCATGCGTGGTTTCGCATTAAGCTTAATCGCATTGACCGGGCTTATACCCCTCATATATGGGTATACGAAGTCTGTTAATGCCTACTTATTTCAGAATCTATTGAAGCCAGACTCTTCCTTCACTTACCCGGCGTGGGTCGACATAGGACCTATCCGAATACTACTCTCCGGGAGCTTGATACTATACAACGTTTTCGAGTATGTCGCGGTCTTTGCAGGGTTTACGGTTGCTCTATATCTTTTGACGAAGGTATTTGAGGAGGGGGTCAAGAAGTGATTGAGGAGCTTGCCTGGTACTACATAGGTTTCACAACACTTCTGACTATGGCTTTCTCAGCTTACGGGCTAGCCGTGAAGCCACATATAGTTAAGAAAATGGCTCTATTTACGATATTGAGTGATGCTATCTACGTGCTCTTAATCTACTTAGGATACAGACCATCCGCTTCCGCACCTCCCGTCTATCCTGGAGGGAGTTTAGAAAACCCCGTATTACCCAGTAGTAGCGAGACTTCAGTTTTTGCCACATTAAGTGTAGATCCTGTTCCACAGGTTTTGATAGTAACGGCGATCGTTATAGGACTAGCTATCTTTATACTGATGGCTGTAATTGCTGTCAAGATCGCTAGCGAAACAGGCACCCTGAACCTGTTAAGAATTGAGAGAGGTGAAGAGAGGTGAGGAGTGCCTACATAATAGTCTACGGTTTACTCCTAACCGTGGTATATTTGCTTTACACAGGATCTACTAGCACAGTAGAATTAGTCTTAGCAGTATTGTCGGGTGTTGTTGTAGCAGCAGTCTTTTCCAAAGGATTGATCCAAAATTCCTCGAAAATAAGCCTAGGGAGATTTCTGAAGTCTATTCAGTACCTCATTCTCTACTTCACAGTAATCGAGATTAAGGCGCATTGGAGTGTTTTAAAACTAATATTGAAACCAAACGTGAGCTACAGACCGGCTATTGTTAGAATTCCTTATGATTTAGAGAGTGATTATTCAGTGTTCGCTGTAGCTAACTCAATAACAAATACTCCTGGAACGGTAGTTGTGGATTTAGACGAGAAGGAGAAGCACTTCTACGTTCACTGGATAAACGCCCCCTCACTTAACGATGAGGAGGCAAAAAGAATGATTTCTCTAGATTTCGAGAAACGTATTCGTGAGATATTCGAGTAGGTGGTGAGTGATGAGTATTCAAGACTTTCTAATCACGTATCTTGTTCTCAGTTTAGTAAATAGCGCAATAATATTTTTAGTCTTCTACTACCTATTCCAGAAACTCGTGGCCTCCAAGACTCCCGAAGAGAGAAACGTGATTTCAGACTACATCGTTATGGGAGGCTTCCCTTACGACGAGCCCCCTAGACAGTCTATAGCCGGAATGGTTAGAGATATCTTCAGGAGAGCGCTCGGCACCACTAAGGTACGAGGGTGGTATTGGGTATTCACAGGAGTTGGGAGGTGGTATGCTTTGGGATTGCTAGTTCTCCTCATGTTAATTATTGCTTCACTCATGTATGGGTGGTGAGTATGGAGATTCTCCACCTTCTAATTCAAGCTCTAGTCTACCCTGGCTTGCTCTTCACTATAGTGCTCATAATATTCACTCAGTGGATTAGTAGGAAGCTCTCGGCGAGACTTCAGTTCAGGCGAGGACCCGTTCACGCAGGACCTGCTGGACTCCTCCAACCATTAGCAGATTTGTTGAAACTTGTTTCGAAAAAAGATCTAATCAACAAGTATTCATTAAGGCTGAGCCCTATTCTAGCAATCTGCTTCGCGATAGGGCTTATCATCGTTGCTCAGTTAGTGCTCCCTGTCGCCTACTATCCTCTTCAAGCATCATTTGACTTCATAGTGATTCTTTATTCTCTCCTTGTAATCCCCTTTTCCCTAGCCTACTTATCTCTAGCGCACCCTAATCCTTACGCAAACATAGGGGCTGCTAGATATCTCGCGCTACTAGCGGTCTCAGAGCCTGTCTACGCGATCAGTCTCTTCGTTCCGGTTATTATATCCTCTAGATATTTTGGAGCGGAGTACTCGCTCTACCTAGCAACTGTAAACTCAAGAAATTCCTGGCTTGTGTCGCCGTCAAAGACTGCTGCTATGTTTGTTGCTTTGATAGTGAGTTTCACGGCTATGCTCGCCATCTTAATGACTAAGCCTTTTGACACTCCCGAGGCTGAGTCAGAAATATACTGGGGGATCTTCACAGAGCTCGGCGGTCCGAGACTGGCTCTGGGCTTCTTCCTCAAGTTCGCTGAGAGGATAGTATATCCATTAATTTTCTCAGCACTCTTCCTCGGGGGAACCTACCCGTTCCAACCAGAGTTCACAATTCAAGGAGCTATGACTCTATACCTAAAGACAATAGGGGTGTTCGCAGCAATAACAATCCTAGATAACATCCTGCCAAGGTATAAGCCTGAACAAGCCGTAAAATTCATCCTGAAATACCTCTACCCACTAGCTATATTCAGCCTGGTCTTAGCCTCAATATAAGACGAAAACCTTTAAGAAAAGATTTGCCTTAATCTCTCTCTTCTCTAGATCCTCAGAGTCAACCACTAATGTGCGTATCTAGAAGTCACCGCAAGTCTCTGAAAAAATAATCTTAATCTCGTACTCAGCTCTTTCAACAGAGTCAGCCGCGTGAACTATATTCTCTCTTACAGAGAGGGCGTAATCCCCTCTTATAGTTCCTGGAAGTGCTTCCCTACCGTCTGTAGAGCCTATCAAGTTCCTCACTACCTTGACAGCTTCATCCCCTTCAACAACCATAGCTACTATAGGTCCGGAAGCCATGAACTTTATTAAGTCTTCGTAGAACGGCTTGCCTTTATGGACGTCGTATAGTCGCTCAATACACTCTACGGTGGGGTATATCATCCTTAAACGAGTTATTTTGAGGTCTTTATTCTCAATCCTCTTTATTACCTCGCCTATTAGTCCTCTCCTGACTCCGTCAGGCTTCACTATCACTACAGTTCTCTCCAGCAAATTCATGCCCTCGAGCTCTTCTTACCTAAGAAGTATCTAGACCACGGGACTCTCTTAGGGTCTCTGCCCAGTTTATAGTTCTTGAAACATTTGCTAGAACAGAAATGAAGGAGCGTGCCGTCATTCTTAACCAGAGTTAATCCAGTGCCTGGAGGTATTTCGCTACCGCAGAATGAACACTTATCTACTCGAACCATTAATAACCACCTTACCTCCTAGCAGTGAGTTTCCTAGCTTCTCTTTCGGTCTCTCTCAAAATAATTATGTCTCCTACACGCACAGGACCTTTCACGTTTCTCGTCAGTATCCTGCCTTTATCTCTGCCCTCGAGAACTCTAACCCTAACCTGAGTAATCTCTCCAGTAACGCCCGTACGTCCTATTATCTGGAGTACCTCAGCCGGAAACCCAAACTCCTCAGTAACTTCAGTCGGTTGTTGAGTTATGTCGACCTTCTTGCCTTCCCCACTCACTCCTCAACACCTTAAAGATGACTTGAAATACACTTATAAGTATTTCGTGTGTTACCAGGTTTAATGACTGAGTCTGTTAAGAGTAGACTCAGAAGTCTCCTGACTTATCTAAAACCTTCACACAAAAACTAATTAGGTGTTGTTTGAGCTACGATGCTTGAGTTGGCCTAGGCGCCCTTAGCTTTAAGATCTTGGTATGCTTTAGTTAATTCCTCTACTAACTCCTTAGCTTGACCGGGCTCAACTATAGCTACTGCTGCAGCGCCTACCTGAAGTCCTGATTCCTCACCTAACCTCTTCTTGCTGGGAACGTATATGTACGGTATCTTCTTTTCCTCACATAATAGTGGGAGGTGCATCACTACCTCAGGAGGCTCCACATCCTCAGCTATTACTACTATCTTAGCTAAGCCTCTCTCGACGGCCTTGGTAGTTTCGTTGGCTCCTCTCCTAACCTTTCCGCCAGTCTCTCTGGCTTTCTTAACAGCTTCATAAGCTTTCTCAGCTATTTCTGGCGGTGTCTTAAACTTTATGTGAACAGGTTTACTCATCCTCATCCCCTCTGGTCGTCGTACCAGAGATTATAGGTAACTTAAGACTTATAAGCTTTCAACGAAAATCGGGAAGTAAAGTTTTCTTATTCATGCATGAACACAGCTTCCACGAAATCTTCCTTGCTTAACGCGCGTTTACGTATCTTAACGAAACCATACCTAACTAACTGCACCTTACTCTCTGGCTCTAGCTCTCTCAATGCTGGCTCACTTAACCCACTCACTCTACGAAGATCGAGGTCTTTAGGGACTAGTATCTCTAGCTTGACATTATCTCTTGCAGGGACCCACTGAATTATAGGCATCCTAGCTTCTTTTGCTTGTTTTAGGTCTCTACCCACGTACTCACTAACTAGCACGTCTTCTCTTATCTCAACTAACCTCACATTACATAATTCCATCAGCCTAAACATTCCTGCCTTCTTGACTTCCTCTAAATCACCGCGATCTATGAGTACCCGTAGTTCCCCTGAAGAAACGTCTAGTAATATCTCCCTACTACCTAGGAAAGAGTTCTCAGGATGATTAGCTAAGACAGCTTTAGTGGGACCCGAATAATTAGAGATTCGCAACTCTATAGGGGTGAAAACAGCCATTAATCTCTTCGTATTCTTATCTATGAGTTTTCTATTTAAAGCAGCTATGTTGTCCCAGCTTATAGAAGCGTCACTCTGCTTAATACCCACATCAATGATTATCTCACGCACAGTCTGAGCCTCAATACCCCTATTTCTCAACGAAGCTATCGTGCCGAATCTAATATCAGAAGGACCCTCAAACTCGCCGGGCCTGCTAGAAATTAATTCCTTTATCTTAGACTTACTCAGAATAAGCCCTTCTAAATTGAGTCTACCTAGATTTAATACGGCGGGATAAACCCAGCCTAAGTGCTGATACACGTACCTCTGCTTAACGGTGTTGAGTGCGTGCTCCCTACCCCTGAGTATGTGCGTAACACCCATCAAGTGATCGTCTACTCCCGCAGCAAAATTATATGTAGGCCACACAACATACTTAGAACCTACTATAGGGTGCGGGTGCTTGCCCGTGTCTATAATCCTGAAAGCAACCCAGTCAACTACTGAGAAGTCCGGGTGATTTAAGTCTGTCTTTACCCTAAGTACGGCTTCACCCTCACTAAAATAGCCTGACCTCATCTTATCAAAGAGTTCTAAGTTTTTCTCAGGAGTGACATTCCTGTGCGGGCAGGCTACACGCCTCAGCCTAAACTCTCTAAAAGCTTTCTGAGAACATAAATCAACATAAGCTGCACCCCTACTTAAGAGCTCTTCAGCAACCTCATAGTATAGCTTCATCCTCAGAGACTGGATATACTCCTCATCCCACTCAACACCTAACCACTTCAAATCTTCTTTTATTTGACGGTAAGCTTCTGGAATCGGAGCCTTTATCCTAGGGTCAGTGTCCTCGAAACGTAGAATCATTACCCCGCCATACATTCTCGCGTATTCATAGCTCAGTATAGCTGGTCTAGCGTTCCCTAAGTGTATGTAAAAATCTGGATTTGGGGCAAATCTGGTTCTAATCACTCTATACTGGTCAGCTTGAGGGAGTGGCGGTAGCCTCTTCTTCTCTTCTTCTCTCCCCCTCTTCTGCTCTAACAACTCTGGAAACTCACTCATTAAGAGTTTTTTCTGGTCTTCAAAACTCAGTGAGTTGACTTCCCTGACGACCTGAGACACGTACTTAGCTAATTCTCTAGCTAGAGGCTTTAGCTCAGGATGCTCTCCTAAAACAGCACTTATGACAGGACCTTCTACAGCCTTTCCCCCGTGCTCGTAAGCGTTCTTGAGAGCTAGCCCTCTAATCAGCTTCTTAACTTCTGGGGGTATTGCTTCATTACTCACGAACGCCACCCTCCTTAATAAAGACTAAGACCTTAGAAGGTCTTGAGACAGGCACTTCATGAATTAACACTACCGAGCCTTCGAAGTCTGACCTCAAGCTTCGTACTTCTCTCTTGCTAGTTATGATGTACGCTAGCTTACTATCACGTTTAACATAATCACATTCTCGGACGTTCACGAAGACCTCACTACCGCTAACCTCAACAACGGCGAGCTTATCGCTTGAGCGAACCTCAACACATTTGTTCATGACTTCATTACAGACTAAGACATCAGGTCTCTGCGGAGACATCAACATCTCAACCAACTCATGACACTGAATACTCTTGATGTCATCACGTGTTTTAACGTAACATTTAGGTTGGTTATATGCTTCAGGAGAGTCCAGAAAACCCTTACGTGCTTCCCCAGAACTTACTGAACTCATTTTAGTAATTCCTCGCAGCAACGAAGAGAGCTAAGTCTCGTAATAAGTCTCTAGCTTCTTGATCAACAGGTCTCACCCTACTCAATGCTTCAAGACCTTGCTTGAGGTATTTATCAGCTAAGCTGTCAGCGAATTCTACAGCACCAGTAGACTTGATTAGTTCGGCCACGCTCTTAAGTTCTTCAATACTAGCATCTCTCTTTCCTAAAGTACTCATCAGTTTCTTTCCCTCATCTGAGCTCAGTTTACTCAGAGAATAAATCACTAAGACAGTCTTCTTTCCTTCTCTTAAGTCGCTGTAGACAGGCTTTCCTAACACAGACTCATCAGCAACTAAACCAAGCACGTCATCTCTTATCTGAAAAGCTATACCAACACCTTCAGCAAACTTCTCTAAATTAGTAATTTCATTTTCGGGAGCGCCTGCTAAGAGAGCTCCTATAACTAAGCTTGATTTAAAAAGTGCTGCAGTTTTTTTATAAACCATGATTAAATACTCGTCAAGCGTGACATCCCACCTGTGTTCAAACTCCATATCTAGTGCCTGCCCTTCCGCGACCGTGACGGCAGCCCAAGTAAGTTCTTTAAATGCTTTGACTAACCTGTCAGCAGGCACTAACCCAGAAAGCCTTCCTAAAGCTTCAAAAGCTTTAGCAAAGAGCAAATCACCAGCAAGTATCGCCATATCTTCACCGTAGACTGTGTGAACTGTTGGAACACCCCTGCGAAACGCGTCTTTATCCATTATATCATCATGAACTAGCGTGAAGTTATGCAAAATCTCTACAGAAGCTCCTGCACGAACTCCCACATTCTCGTCAAGCCCGTACATCCGACCACTTAACACTAAAGCTAGAGGCCTTAACCTCTTACCACCTGCTCTGATCAGATGGTATGAAGCCTCATAAAGCTTCTTAGGCTCGCCGCTGATGACCTCGCTAATTACTTTATCTACCTCGGAAGCTACGTGCCTAGCGTAACTCATTAGTTTGCTGAAGTCTTGACTCACCTAACACACCTAATCATAAGGTAAAACCTAGAATTTAAAGAGTGAAGCCTCTACTTACTAGCCATTCCCTCAAAATAGAGGTGATTATAATAGGCTTACGCCTCAGCTCTGTGAGGTCTTTACTCCCAGTCAATGCTACAAGCGCCTTAATGCCGTGAATAAACGCTTGCAGAAACTCTTCTAGGTAACCGCCGTAATAAGCCTTGAGAACAGGAGCTGCTAACCCTACTAGGTCAGCTCCTATCCTCAACGCTTTAACTGCATCAACAGAAGACCTGATACCTCCAGAACCTATGATTATAGAATCAGGAGCTGCTCTCCTAGCTTCTATTATTGATGCTGCTGTAGGGATCCCCCAGTCAGCTATGTTTGTAGCAATTAATTCTTTAAGCCTATTATTCATTCTCTGAGCTCTATACTTCTCTACTAAGACCCAGTTAGTCCCTCCTGCCCCCGCCACATCAAACAGCCTGACTCCAGCCTCGCTTAACTCCCTGACAACCTCATACGAAAGTCCTTGACCCACCTCTTTAATCATTATGGGGACAGGGAGTTCTCTAACGACAAGTCTCACCTTAGTCATTAAACCTCTGAAGTCAGGTGTTCCCTCAGGCTGAGCAACCTCCTGAGTTAAGTTTAGGTGGACAGCCAGCGCATCCGCGTTAATCATGTCTACTAATTTGCTTATCTGACTCAGGTCGTACTTCACGAACTCGTGCGCTCCAATATTACTTACTAGGGGTATGCTCTTGGCGTACTCCCTAACTATTTTGAAGGTCTGTTCAAGTCTCGGATCCTCGATAGCAGCTCTCTGACTACCAACTCCTAGAGCAATCCCAAATCTCTCAGCTACGTTAGCGAGCTTGCCGTTTATTTCTTCAGTGCCCGGCGCTCCTCCAGTCATGCCGGTAATCATTACTGGGGCTTTCAAGACTTTCCCAAGAAACGAAGTCTCTAAGTTAACGCTACTCAGGGGAATTTCAGAAGATGCCTGATGAACTAGAAACACGTACTCGAGCCAAGTAGTGTTAGGTCCCTCTACCTTCTCCTTCAAGACGACATCTACGTGTTCCAGCTTCCTCAACTGGGCCTCATTACTTAAACCCATAGAACAGACCCTACTACATTCTTTTCTTCAAGAGCATTTAATAAGTTACCCGGTATAAGACCATTAACAACGTAAACCGTCACACCCCTAATACCGAGAGATAGAGGCTTCTTCAGTTTATTAAGCATCCCTCCCGTAACGTCGGAAACCTCCCAAAAACTAGCTTCCCTCAACACGTCACTTACGTGCATATTGCTTAAGACTCGCGCATCTTCACAGAGCTTCGGGTCCTTATCGTACACACCATTAACGTCTGTAACGAAAATAACTTTCCTCAAACCTAGAGACTTAGTCAAATACCACACTATGTCATCTCCCGAAAGAACTTTCAGTTCACTACCTGAGATTATTACGTCGCCGTAAAGAACTGGCACCATGCCTGAACTTATAAACCTTTCAACCACGCTAAAATCGCATTCTCTGAATTCTACTCCCCAGCATATAGACCTGGGCGGTATCCTGACCGCCGGCACCTCAGAAGCTAGTAAGACCTCAGTTATTAAGTGATTAAGGAAGTCCATGTAAAAAGCTACTCTAGTATAGCATTGCGTGTTTATGTGACCTACCTTCTCAAGACATTCCCTAACTAGCGAGTGACCGAAAGAACCTCCCCCGTGAACTAGTATGAGCTCTTGTCTCTTATCTCCACGTAAGAAACTAGATATTTCCTCAGCAAGTCTAAACACTACGTCTGACCGGGCTGAGAAAGGTTCGTTCTTCCTCGTTATTACTGAGCCTCCTAACTTTACTACAGCACTCACTTAATAATCACCTCAACACTAAAGGCCTTGTCGATGTCTGGGAATATCAGTGCTAATCCCTTCTCACTTTTAGGTGGCTGAACACCGTAAAGAACATACCACAAAGCATTATATAATCTCAGAAACTTACTCACGTCTTTCTCTTCCCTCAGATTACTGAAGACACTGATGATCACGTTACCTGCTAAATGAGTCAAGTAGTCGATAAACGGCTGGTCAGTAAGGGACTGAAGCGCTACCTCAGAAATATCTGTTACTTCAGCGACTAAGGGCTTATCAATCTCTACGTACTCCTCGCCAAACCTCCATATGTAGGGCCTCCCAATCAAGTCAGCAAGCCTTAAACCAAAAACACTGTGAGGTAAGCCTATCTTAGAATCTATCCTCCACGCAGCTTCAATAATGTCACTGTCTAGCTTACCACCCAATAACTCTAGAATAGTATTAGTAGCATGGACATACGTATATTCTCTTAACGATTTACTTGAGGTCTTCACTCTCAACCTCAAAGAAAACTCCATATCTAGCTCCGATGAGAGGAGCTTGAGAAACTCTCTGATTCTGCTCTCAATGAATGAGGGCTCTATAGACCCAGAAACAAAAATTCTTGAAGTTTCTCTGACTACTTCAGCTTCAGTAAGTATTTCGTATGTTGTCGGAAAAAATATTATGGGGTTATGTCTGTCTGGTATAGGTATGTGGAATAAGGGGATCCATACGTAGCCGCTTCTAGTAAGCTTCACCTAACCGAAGCACCTCTCTTAAGTATAGGGGGCGCGCGACCTACTTAAGAATTCTGATAGCTGAGTAACCCACGACTAACGACTTATCGCCTGATACGTCTCCTGAGGTCGCGTATTTCAAGACTTCTACTCCAGAAGAGCCACTCAGTATAGCGTAATAGAGGAGAGTCATGACTGGCGCCACACCACACATCGTTATGTTCTTTCTTAAGACTACATCAAACAATCCTTTAGGGTCTAATGATTTTATTTTGTCTAGAACAGTCTTGTCTTTCTCGGCAGCTCTGTCGTGTGGTTCGTAGTGAGTTAAGTCTGTTGATGCTATAACTACTACGTCTCTCCCAAGCTTTGAGGAAGCTTTGAAGATAGACGCAGCTAGGTCTTCCGAGATTTCAGGTACCTGATACATGATAGATATAGGAACTATGCTTACGTCTTTAAAGAGATACTGCAAGAAAGGTATTTGAACCTCGAGTGAGTGCTCCTCGTAATGAGCCTGCTTGTCTGGCCTAGCATACTGCGAGTTGCTTATTATTTCTTTAGCTAGGTCGGCATCAATAATAGCGTGACCTAGCGGGGTCTCCCACACCCCCTCATCCCATACTGAAACTATCTCTCCAGCGCCTGTGTGATTAGGTCCTAACAAAATAAAAACGTCTGGCTTTCCCTCAGAAGCTAGTTTCGCGTATGAATGCGCTGCTACTGGACCGCTGTAGATGTATCCTGCGTGAGGTACTACGAACCCTATACTCTCCTTACTCCTAACTTCTGAGACTTTAGGGATGAAACCCGGTCCGTGCTTATGTGTGAAAGCCCATTCAATCTGCTTAATTAAGGATTCTCTTCTACCCTCATAAAAATAGCCTGCTACTACAGGCTTTCTTATACTCATTTACTTAACACCTTAGTCTCGAAGGCGTCAGGCCCTACGCTTAACTCACCTGTTGGTGGTAGAACTCCCCTCTCTCTAAGCACTTGCCTAGCGAGCAACCAGTAAATAACTGCCAGAGACTTCCTGCCTTTATTATTGCCTGGAATAACTAAATCTATATTACTCGTTTTAGAGTCTGTGCTGACTATAGCTACTACAGGTATCCCTATCCTAGAAGCCTCTATAAGTGCTTGCTGATCTACTCTAGGGTCTGTAACGACGAGTACTTCAGGCTCTATATAGATACTCAGGTTAGGATTCGTGAGTGTTCCAGGTATAAACCTACCTACAATAGACTTGCCTCCAGTCAACTCAGCGAATTTCTGGACTGGCTGGAAACCGTAGGGTCTTGCCGAAACTGCTAGCACAGCGTCTGGTCTGAAACTAGCTATGAATTTTCCGGCTATGCGGATCCTCTCATCAATCTTCTTCACGTCTATTATGTATGGTCCGTCAGGTCTCTGCCTATAGACGAATTTCTCCATGTGTTTAGTACACATGTAAGTGCCTATGTGTACACCTGCTTCTAAGTATATGTTAAGCGGGACTAGTAATTCACTGCCTGCTAGCTTCTCTCGATCAACGTCCTCACTCATGCGATTACACCTTCCTAGTATACATAACTAACTCCTCAATTAAGTCTAGGTGCGAGATAAACATCCTCCTGCAACAGTATCTCTTAACACCCAAGTCATCAAGTACTCTCCCTGGGTCCTTACCAGACTTAACACCTTCTACGAAAGCCTCCCACTTATCACCTATTACCGCGCCGCACGTAAAGCATCTCACCGGGATAACTACCATAACGCGTCACCTGTAAGACTTCTGCCTGAATCTTCTTGCAGAGTACCGCATCCACTTCTCAGGCTCCGTTCTTCTCGGGTCTCCAGCTATCATTGCCCTAGAATACTCGCTAAATATTCTCTTCAGTTCTTCACTGCCCGTGAAACTCAGTAAAGCACGTGATATTGCTGTCCTCACAGCGTCGGCTTGAGCCATAACACCGCCTCCTCTCACATAAACACGTACATCAACCTTATCCCAGACTTCCTTACCAGCTAGTAATAGGGGTTCCATCATCTTCATCCTAGCCATCTCAACAGGCCATATCTCGATAGGTACTCCGTTGATCCAGACTCTCCCCTTACCTGGTTCTACAACTGCCTTAGCTACTGCTGTCTTACGCTTACCTACTGCTATGACTATTTTTGAATCATGAGGCTGTGTCTTACTCATTTACCTCCCCTCCATCCAAGAGCCGTAGCTATCTCAGCAACAGTCACTACTCTCCTAGACCTACGAGTAGCTAGTCTAACCATCTCCTTACCCTCTAACTCCTTAGGTACCCCAACAAATACTCTTAGCTTACTTAAGTTGACCCGACCCTTATTGAAGCTTTTCGGTAACATACCTCGCACAGTATACTTGACTATGGAGACAGGGTTTCTAGGCCTTCTAGGAGAACTTTTCTCAGGATTTCTTAAGGTTCTTAGAGTAAGCCAAATCTTGTAGCCTTCAATAACTCTCTGCTTCTCACCGCTAACTACTGCTTTCTCAGCATTAACTACATAGACTTCATACCCTTCCTTTAGGAGCTGAGCTATCCTAGAAGCTAACCTACCTAATATAGCTCCCTCAGCATCTATTACGATCTCTCTCCTCGCTTCAACATCCTGTGAGCTCATATTACCACCTTAACGCCGCTTCCACTAGGATTAATGCTAATTAAGTCTTTAATACTCATTACTTGACCACCAGCATTCTTGACCTTCTCTACGGCCTTAGGTGAGAAACTGAAAGCAGCTACTACTACTCTCTTGTTTATGGTGCCGGCACCCAGAAGCTTCCCAGGAATTACCACTACCTCATTAGGTGAGGCCACTCTCTCTAATTTAGAGACATTAACTACTACTCTGCTCCTAGAAGGTCTTTCTAGGATATCAGCTACGTAATCCCATATAGGCGCCTTATACTGGTTAGCTGTCTTCCTTAATTCTCTAGTCAGTGTTCTCAAAGTAATGTTTGTAGGTCCTGTACGAGGCACCCTCACTCACCACTCTGAACTTTAATAGAGTCCAATACACTTAAAAACTTATCAAGTTTTGATATAACTATCTTCAAAGCTTCAGCCACCACAGTCTCCGGCTTTAGAGACCCGGAAGACTCTATAGTTAGGTAAAACTCGTCGTCTTTAAACCCCAACTCTATAGCGTCGGTAGGGCAGGACTTAACGCATTGCCTGCAGAGAATACATTTCTCATCATACGCTCTCACCTTACCGCCCTCCAAGACTAAAGCATCCCGTGGGCAGACCTCCACACACTTACCGCAGAGAGTGCATAAACTCTCTTTAATAGTGAGTCTTGCAGAGTAGGTTACTGTAGAGATAGTTACTGGAGACCACTTAATATGTTCTATGCCTCTCCCAAGTCTTGCGTAAGCCTCTAAAGAAATCTCTTGGTTAGGTCCGAGAACTACTATAGGTATCTTATCGTAGACGGGCCTCACGTCAGGGTCTGTAAGGGGCTTGAGGTCACCTGAGTACACAGTCTTAGTCTCGCCATCTTTTGCTGAGGCTTGAAGAGACAAAACCGCGTAGCACTCGATAGATTTTTCAGGACCTGCGCCAACACACTCCTCAGGACTCTTATACTTCCTCAGAGCTTCTTCAGAATTCAGCGGTATTAGACCTAATCTGTGAGCTATTATCTCGTCATGAAGAACTGAAGTGTTGTTGTTGAATATAACGAAATCTACAGCCATGGTTGGAACATACTCCATAGAAGCTCTCCTAATAGCGTTTAAGAGGGCTAGGGGGACTCCTTTGAAGAGAAGTTTAAGACGATTATCTCCTCTCTCAACTACTATGACAGAATAAGACACCTTACACCCTCCTACCTCTCCTGCCGCCAGGCCTCCGCGTCGTGTCGTGGGGGATGGGAGTTACGTCCTCTATACGCCCGATAATGAATCCAGTCCTGGCTAAGGCTCTAATAGCTGCTTGAGCGCCGGGCCCAGGTATCTTAGGCCCGTGGCCTCCCGGACCCCTAACCTTAATATGTATAGCGTTTATTCCCTTATCCATGGCTTTCTGAGCAGCTCTGTAAGCGATGAGCATCGCTACGTAGGGAGACGGCTTCTCTCTATCAGCTCTTACTACCATCCCTCCAGACATAGTCGCCACAGTCTCAGCACCGCTTAAGTCAGTTATGTGGACTATAGTGTTATTGAAAGAACTGTATATGTGTGCAACCCCCCACTTAAGTTCTCTAGAAGTAAAAGCCATAAATCCTCACCTACTCACTGCCTAATACTTCTCCAAAAATTTCTTCCTTCTTTATTCTAGTAGCTATAGGCGAGCCCGGAGTAAAACCAACTAACTGCTCTTCTTCTCTATTGACTAGGTAGCCAGGCGACGTCACTCTCTTACCACCGATGGATATGTGGCCGTGCACGATTAGTTGCCTAGCTTCATGAATAGTCCTAGCAAGTCCTTTCCTATACACTATAGTCTGCAACCTTCTCTGAAGAACGTCTTCAACGGTTAGTCCTAGAATATCGTCTATAGTGCCGTACTCTTTCTGAAGGAGTCCTAAGCTATAAAGCTTCCTAACTAGGTCTTTCTCTCTAACAGACCTCTCATCAGGGGTTAGAGAGAGGAGTGCCTTAGCTTTATTCCTTATATTCCTCAAGTAAGTCTGAGCAAGCCATAATTCCCTCTTATTCCTCAACCCATACTTACCTACTAACTCCATCTCTTCAACTAGCCTGTCTTTAATCCACGGATGCCCGGGCTTTTCCCACTTCCTCCTAGATTTTCTTGGGTCACCCATCAAAGACCACCCAACTACTCACTAACTCACTCCTGCTTCTGCTGTGCTGCCTTACCCTTAGTAACCCCAACTACAGGCCCTATCCTGCCCGTAGTGTGGGTTCTCTGCCCTCTCACTTTAAGACCCAGCTGATGTCTTATACCTCTCCAACTCCTCGTCTTTATCTCTCTCTCAATATCGCTTCTAGCCTCAAAAATCAAGTCTGCTGATATGAGGTGTCTATCCTCTCCTGAAGCGTAGTCTTTCCGCCTGTTAAGATACCAGGCAGGAATACCGTACTTAAGTGGATTATTTATTACGTCTTCTACTCTCCGCACTTCAGCATCACTTAAGTAGCCTATACGAGATTGAGGGTCAAGCCCGACTATCCTCGCTATAGCGAGTCCAGTATGATAGCCAACTCCCTTTATCTTAGCTAGACCGTAAGGAATAAGTAAGTCTCCCTCTACATCAACGCCGGCAATCCTCACTATATGCCTAAACCTACCCTCACTCATTCTATTATTCACCGCACACCTAGATTAAAGACTATTAACAGTATATAAGTTTTTTCAAGACTGTAGGATTAATCACGCGTCTCAGTTCTTGATTAGTCTTAAGACCTGCCCAACTAGTTTCTGGCCTATAAGGTAGCGAGACCTACTCAAGACCAGAGTTTTAGAGGTCTTACACACATAATCTAGAGCAGTAGAGGTCAGCCCTCCTTAACTGAAGGACCGGGAGTTTCTTCCTGACTTCATAAACTAACTCTACATCTATGTCTATCTCAGAGTATTTCTCTCCAACGCCTAAGTCAAGTATTTGAGTTCCCCAAGGATCGACCACGAGAGACCTCCCAGTATATTCATCTCCATACTGCACCGCGACAGCCACGTAGACGGTGTTTTCATGTGCTCTAGCCCTAGCTAAGAAAGAGAGAGTCTCTTCTTTTAGTGGGCCCTTGAACCAAGCTGACGGGACTACTATGAGTTCAGCCCCGTTGAGTGAGTAGATTCTAAAGAGTTCTGGGAACCTTATGTCGAAGCATATAGCGACTGCGATTCTTGCCTTCCCTACATCCACTACTGGAGAAACTTCCTCACCACGCATCATGTAGTCTGATTCTCGGTATCCGTAAGCGTCAAACAAGTGGGTTTTTCTATATGTGCTAGCTATCTCGCCATTAGGCTTTATCACGACGGCAGTGTTATAGACTCTAGGAGGTTCTGGACTTTTCTCAAATGTAGTAACGACAAAATAAGCGGAGAACTCGCGAGCTAAGCTACTAAAGAACTTAACAAACTCGCCTTCAAGGCCGTCCGCCATAGCGTAGGCCTCTTCAGGCCTTAACCTCACTATGTTGAAAGCAGCGTATTCAGGCAAGATAACTATGTCGGCTGTTACATCCTTAAGCAACTTACCGAGCTTGCTTAAGGTTTCGTTCTTACTAGCTAGCGAAGAGAACTGCAGTATGCCCAACCTCAACTCACGCATAACTAGCACCCCCATGAAACTCCCGTAGCTCTTATTTTAAACTTATTGACCATAGTAGATTGGTGGTCTGCGTGTGCCGAGTTTTAATTGGGGTGATGAGTGGGGAATTCGCTAAGACTGGACTAGGAAATCTCGTAGAGGGTTTTATAGAATCATCTCGCAGAGACCCTTACCTAGCTGAAGTCACGGGAGGTCGTAGAGACTCGCATGATGATGGGTGGGGTCTGGCAGTAGCGGGATTCAAGAACGAGATATTAACCATCTTTCACGAGAAGATGGCACACCCCATATTCAGTGATGTATCGAGAGAGTTGTTGAGAGTGTTTTCTAGTAAGCTGAGCAGATATGAAGAACTATACCTGCTACTCCACTCTCGCGCTACTGGAACAGAACCTCTAGGCACGAGTAACGCCCACCCCTACGAAGTAGACTACAAGCTAGGTAAAGTTTGGTTTATTCATAATGGTAGCATAGACAAACTACGTGCTTCTCGAGAGGCCGGCATAGATCCGCATCTCCACGTAGACTCTCGCGTGGTAGCTGAACTGATAGCTAAGTACCTGAGTGCTTGTGTTACGACATGTGAGGATCTAGACGAATGCGTGTCTGCAGCGTATGAGAAACTCTATAGAGAATATACTCGCGAGGGTGAAGCGCTAATAACAGGTCTCTTAAGCTATTGTGGAGGAAGTGATGTAAGACTCTACGCTACCTCACTAGTAAGAGGTTATGAGAATCTAGATAACGCGAGAAAAGCTTACTACGCAGTATATAGGGTATGGGGTGACGGATTCAACGTGGTATCTTCCTCAACACTAGTTGATTATTATTTGAAGCTAAGTAGCTTCAGCAAATCAACACAACAACAAAAAGTTCTTAAAATAGAGCGTGACTCAATAAAGACGTTACTCTCTGTTTGAGCCGGAGGTAGACCATTCTTGAGTGAGTCAACGAAGAAATATTACGTGCACCCGACAGCCATAATAGAAGAAGATGTTGAGATAGGGGAGGGTACTAGAATATGGCACTTTGTACATGTCAGGAAAGGTGCTAGAATAGGTCGGAATTGCAATATAGGTAAAGACGTTTACATAGATGCTGGCGTGAAGATAGGCAATAATGTCAAGATCCAGAATTTCGTCTCTGTTTACAGGGGGGTCACGTTAGAAGACGACGTTTTCGTAGGTCCTCACGCAACGTTCACTAACGACATCTACCCAAGGTCTTTTAACGTAGAGTGGGAGGTAATACCCACGATAGTTAGGAGAGGTGCGTCTATAGGAGCTAATGCGACAATAATTTGTGGAGTGACTATAGGAGAGTACGCGATGGTAGGTGCTGGAGCTGTAGTAACTAAGGACGTCCCGCCTCACGGACTCGTTTTGGGGAATCCGGCTAGACTAGTCGGTTTTGTGTGTTTCTGTGGCAAACCACTTAAGGAGAAGGATAAGGTGAAGGAGGAGAGTAAGGTAGTAGTTTATAAGTGTGAGAGATGCGGTAAGGAAGTTGAAATTCCTTTAGAGCTGTATAAGCAGGTTATGAAGACTTAATCTCTGTGATTTTAGGAGCGTGAGTTTAAATCGTAATTCCTAACTTCTCTATTCTGGTGTAGTTGTTGTTATTAGTTATGACGTTAACTGAATCATATATTAGTATGTCGGGATTCTTAGAAAGCCTCATTATGTCTCCTGTTGTTAACTTGCTGTATTCTGTGTGCTTAGTTAAGACTATGATAGCGTCTCTGTCTTCCAGGGCTACTCGTAAGTCTTGAGTTAGCGGAACACCTAATTGATCAAGGACTTCGTCTTTAATTACTAGGGGGTCGTGCGCCACAATGTTTCTACACCCTCGAGCTCTCAGTAAAGCTATAATGTCATGTGTTGGTGAGAGTCTAGTGTCGTCGGTGTCTCCTCTGAAAGCTACTCCCAAGACGCCTATTCTCGAACTACTTACTTTAACACCATGTGTTCTCAGAAATTTTTCAAATCTCTTAACAATTTCGTAAGGCATGAACTCGTTAATGTTTCTAGCAAGGAGTAAGAGTTGCGGGATGAATCCTCTTCTCGTAGCTATGTTTATGATGAAGTATGGGTAGATCGGTATGCACGGACCCCCGACTCCAGGCCCTGGTAAGTGTAGGTGGCAGTAAGGTTGTGAGTTAGCTGCTTCCCTAACTTCATAATAATTTACTCCGAGAACTTCAGAAAGCATGGCTAGCTCGTTTGATAAGGCTATGTTGACGTCTCTATACACTCCCTCAGCTAGTTTAGAAAACTCAGCTGCCTTAATAGAACTTAGCCTTATCACGCCCTTGCTTGATATTCTTGAGTAGAACTTAGCAGCTAGTTCTGCCGACACCTCATTTATGCCTGAGACTATCTTAGGGTAATTAACTTCTATGTCTTCTAGCGAGTGACCAACGTATATTCTCTCAGGACTGTACGCTAAGTAAAAATCTCTCCCAGCAACTAGTCCGCTAACTCTCTCTAGTACTGGCTTAAGAACGCCCTCCGTAGTACCTGGAGGAACGCTAGACTCTAGAATAACTAGGTCTTTTTTCTTAAGCCCGCTACCAACAGATTCGCCAACTTCTACTAACGAACTATAATCAATCTCTTTAGTCAGCCAATCTAGGTATACGGGCACCGTAATCACCTTAACACACGCACTCTCAGAGAATTCGAGACTATCTGTAGTAAGCTTTAACATTCCTTTCTCTAAACCATTATATATGGCTTCTTCTATGTTTCTCTCTAAGAATCTGAAAGAACGTAAGTGAAGTGCTTTGATCTTATCTAAATTTTTATCAACTCCGTAGACTCTTAAGCCCTTCCTTAAGTAGGCGGCTACTAGAGCAAGACCCACGTACCCTAAGCCAAATACTAAAGCCCCGCAACCTCCCTCAAACACCCTATCAACAGGGTCAGAAACACTCATCACGTGACCCACCACTAATGATTGTTATAGCATATAAATCTATGCTTGTGTTCTGGTAGAACTAATTACTGCTGATTCTACCGCACTTAATCAACTACTAAAACTTATTAAGCTACACCCAACCATAAAAGACGAGACTTCATGAAGGTGGGGTAACGTGAGCTACGTGAGACCTACAAGTAACTACATAGGTAAGTATGTTAGGCTGAATAGAATAATGCCTGACGGGAAAAGTGTTATTTTTGCTTTTGATCACGGTGTAGAACACGGCCCTAAAGACTTTACTGAGGAGTCTATAGATCCCAGAAATATCTTAAGTAAAGTCGTTGAGGGGGGAGTTGACGCAATACTGCTACTACACGGCATCGCTAAAGCGACATATGATGTGTGGAGTAATAAGACAGCCTTAATACTAAAGATTACGGGCAAGACTATGCTAAGACCTGAAGACAACAGGTATCTTCAAAGTATTTTCGGTAGCGTGGAAGACGCCGTGTCTATGGGGGCTGAGGCTGTTGCCGCGACTGTTTACTGGGGTAGTCAGTACGAGGACGCAATGTTGAGGAACTGGTTTACAGTGAGAGAGGCTGCTGAGAAATACGGCATGCCGTGCCTTCAGCTAGCTTACCCTAGAAATCCACAAATGAAGAACATATATGATGTCGAGATCGTCAAGTACGGCGCTAGAGCGGCAAGCGAGAGCGGTGCTGATATGATAAAGACTTACTACACAGGAAGCAGAGAAACTTTTGCTGAGGTAGTTAAAGCTGCGGCTGGCGTGCCTGTCTTGATGAGCGGCGGTCCAAAAACACAAGACACTAGAGAATTCTTAATTCAGGTCAGAAACGTAATGGATGCTGGAGCTAGGGGGGTAGTTGTGGGTAGGAATGTCTTCCAGCACAAGAATCCTAGAGGAGTCATAAAGGCTGTTAAAGAGATAGTTCACGAGAACAGAAATCCGGAAGATGTACTGCATTACGTAAAGTAATCTCAGGTAGAGACTCATGATCGACTTACTATGTATAGGACACGCGTTAGTTGACATTAGGTTCTTAGTCAATAAATTTCCGCAACCAGATGAAGAAGCGCGAATACTTGACGAGAAGAGAGGTGTAGGCGGTTCAGCAGCTAATGTGGCTATAGGAGCGAGAAGACTAGGACTCCAGACTGGCTTGATAGCTAAGGTAGGTCTCGACTCTTTTGGACGAATGATAGTTGACGAGCTAATGAGTGAGGGAGTTGATATTTCCGGGGTAAGAATATCTACTACACTCCCAACAGGCTTCTCAATAGTAGTTAGAGATTCTGAAGGCAAGATACTCATATATGGTTTTAAGGGAGCCTCAGAAGACTTAAGCATTAAAGACGTTGATAAAGAACTACTGCGAGACACGCGATACGTGCATATAGCTAGCTTAAGACCTGACACAACTTTAGAGATCCTTAAGTCTCTGGAAGCCGGAAACAAGCCTATAGTATCGTGGGACCCTGGTAGAGTACTAGCCTTGAGCGGGTTAAGTAAGCTAGAGCCAATAATATCATTAGTGGATATTGTTTCAGTCAATAAGAGAGAGATATACTACATAACTGGAGAAAGCGATTACATTAAGGCAGCCGAAAAATTAAGACGTCTGGGCCCTAAGATAATCATAGTCAAAAGAGGCAGTGAAGGAGTTTACGTAGTGAGTGATTCAGCGACTGTAGATATACCAGCTTTCCCACCCGAGAGAGTAGTTGATACTACCGGCGCTGGCGACGCCTTCATAGCAGGTTTTTACTCTGCCCTAAAACGCGGCTACGACCTCGAAGAATCTGTCAAGTACGCAGCACTAGTAGCATCAATCAAGGTAGGAAGACTAGGTTCTCACGAAGTACCAAAACATGAAGAAGTAATTAAGGTAGCTAAAGACCTTTATCAGCTCTCATTCAAAAAGCCATGATATCATTTCTTAGCGAAGAGATAAGGCGATATTAAGTCACCGTATTTTCTCCTAGCGTTTTCAAGTCTTTCTTTCTGAGCTCTCAAAACATCAAACAATATCTTTGGAGTGTCAGGTATTTCTAAATATATAGCCCATATCCTCTCAATTTTTGAGAGTTGTTGCGGGACTCTTAAAGCGAACTGCTTCTCATATAAAGTTTCTGGATATTCCTTACCTAAATACGTGTCAAAGAGCTTTCTAAGGTCCTCATATATGGGTATGAGACCCGTAGGAGTCTCTACAGCTTCTACGTCGTCATGGACTCTTAACTCCATCCACTTCAACCACACTCTCTTATCTACCTTCTCAGCAAGATAGTTTCCATTCTCGTCTTTCAGGAAATAATTGACGCCGTAGATTCTTGGCTTGACCTTAAGCTTCTCAGCAAATCTTAAGTGAAGCTCTGTAAACTTACCTACAGAAATAGATAGGAAGTCTAAGATCGCGTAGGGGTTAAACTCTCTCTCACCCGCTCTACCTAAAACAGCGGTAGTCCTCTCTGATTCTAGGGCGGCTCCCTTAGTGATTATTCCGTGCACCCAATCAAAAGATTCCTCAACAGGAGGTAACGTATCAGAGTCTCTGCCACCAAATATCATGCCGCCTATCGGGACTCCCATAGGGTCATCGATTCTTGGGTCTAAGTATTTTAAGTACCTTATTGAGGTAGTGAATCTAGAGTTCGGGTGTGATGGCACGTTATCTTTGCCAGGCCACCACGCGCCAGCGTAGTTGATCCCTCTACGCGGCTCACCGACTTTACCAGTCCACCAGACCTCGCCGTCCTCTGTCAGTAAGACGTTAGAGAATATGACTTCGTTTTCGGGTGAGTTCAGTATTTCGTAGATTTCAGAGTCGTCTCTGGGATTTATTCCATCAACTATCCCGAACATACCTACCTCGGGGTTTGCGGCTCTCGCTATCCCGTCGAATTCTTTAATTATAGCTAGGTCATCACCAACTACCGTGTCTGACATTAGAGCTGTTGAGGTTTTGCCGCATCCTGCCGGGAACGCTCCAGTAAAGTAAGTTATCCTGTCGCCAGGACCTCTAACACCAGTTATGAACATATGCTCACATAACCACCCTTCTTTAAGACCCCTATTAACGCAGAGCCTGAGTGCTAACTTCTTCAAACCCACTGTGTTGCCCGCATACTGGGTGTTAGTGCTGTATACTGTGTCGTCTTCAAGGTCTATATAGATCCTCCTCTTATCTATATTCTTGCTCCAGCCGTTCTCGTCACGTTCTCCTGCTGAGTGGAGGAATCTCATGTAATTTAGGTTGGGTCCCTGATTAACGAACTCCTCATAACATACCCTGTAGAGGATGTTCTCGCTATGAACCACATACGCAGAGTCCGTTACTTGAACCGCGTACATCGTAAAGGGAGAACTTCTCGGCCCAAAACAATAGAACGATACAAACATTTCCTTGCCACTCATTATGCCCTCAAGTATATTCTTAATTTCGTTAAGTCCTGCCGCCTTCTCGTAAGTATTTATGAGAGGTATCTTCTCCCCACTACTCAACAGTATTCTAGTATTACCTCTATCCCTAGCTAAGTCTTTCGGCCCATCAAAATGGACTGTGTGTTTAGGATATTTAGTTGGTAATTCTTCCTTATTGATGAGTGCTGCACGCCTTACATACTCGAAGTCTTCTTCACTCCCTATAGATACATAAACTGATGAAGGCTTAGTAACTTTTATTATATCAGCTATCCACTTATGAAGTTCCGGGTCGGGAATCTTCAAGAGTCTTTCAAGCATTTCCACACGCATGTGAGAACGTAAGAAGCTAAGATAATCATAGTCTTCTTTAATCAGTCTTTCTCTACCCACACAGCTCACCACAACCATAATACTCAAATTCATTATTAAAGATATCTGTACTTAACAATTTTAAAACGTCTGAAGTGTCTTTTCAGGGACTTACGTTAAATGGTATTTCGAGCAACTTCTTAGAAGCTCTAAATCTTGGTTTTTCTAATACTATACTACCAATAAATCTTGTTGATGGTAAGTGTTCTTTATTACAGGCGTTTATGTTCCAGATACTCCCGTCTACATCATACACTATAACGAGAGTTAACTCCTTAACGTCTGGAGGTACTGGAAACAAGTCATATATTACATTACCGTAAGTTTTCTCAGCTTCTGTCCTTAACATAGTTTTAACCTCAACACGTAGGTCTTCTAAGACTTTCTTATTCGCTAATTCTTCAATTTCCTTAACTTGCTCGTCACTAGGTTTTGTTGGGCAGGTCACAGTTAGCCTGCCGTGCTTGCCTGAAACATAAGTTGATGCAGTCCATAAAGAACCCTCACCTAAGACTCTGACTACAGCTCCTTTAAGAACGTGGAGGGCAGTGTGAGTTCTCATTTCGTCTGAGAATACCTGGCACTCCAGTTCTGAGGGCACGACTGCATCACCATCTCTTAATTAGTCAGAGATCTTAATTTAAAACCATAAAGTAGCATACGTGTGAGAGCCCATCCCTAACAAGTCATGTTTTATGTGGAGCGAGTCGGTCTCATCTGGTGTTCTATGAAGCTCATTAAGAAAACTATCGCGACTATCAAGACAGATATTAAAGCAAAGACTTGAATTAAATTATACTCGTAAAGTACATCAACTATCTTATCTGCAGGATAGACAGCAATTACTTCTATTAAGTTTAAGACGTATCTCGCTAATAAAACTGTAATTAATATAGCTACTACATCTCTCCAAACCCTGATACTCTTCTTAAGGACTCTACTAATCAACCTTCCCGTAAATAGTATTGAGGCTGAGAGTGCTATGAAAGGCACTATCACTTCAGCGTATAACCTAATAGATAGCGGGTCGTAAGAGAAGTCGCGTGAGGCTGCTGAAACTAGCGTGAGAGCAGTGCCCACGGCTAGAGAGAAGATTGCTAAGATTCCTGAAACCCTATATATTGATGACTGTCTCCACTTCCTCAATATAACTTCATGAATCTGAAAACCCCTGATCAAGAGAAACAAACCTAAAAGACCTACTAGCACTTCCCACACGTATATCGAGAGGGGAGTTAGAGACAGTAACGCGAAAACTAGCAAGAGGATGCCTGGTATTCCAAGGATAATTTTAGAGAAACGAGGTTCTTCAATAGCCTTCCTCAAGTACCTACCTAACAAAATATACGTTTCTTCTACACCCCTAAGCTGCTCTATGACCACTCTCTCAAGAGCTACGATGTTAACTATGTTCTGAATAACCGGTATTATTAACTCGTCCTCAGCACTGTCTAAAACCAAAATAAAGTCTCTACTACCTAAAGTACTCACTAAGTATTCAGTCTGCGTTCTGAGTTTTTTGCCAGCCTCTACGTGACTCCCAGGATGTCCAGAAATTATAGCGACCTCAACTTCCTCCCCCTTATCTTTAAGATTCGAATATACTGAGAGAGCATGAAACAAAACGTTGAGGTCTGAGTCATCAGGTCGTAACATACCAAACCTGACAGAAGCACTAACCACGTTCTCATAGCCAATAATAGGAGTCTCAAACCCACTCAACGAAATATCGTCGTCGTAATCGACAGCAACAACCACTAACTTCGACAACCTAGCCCCCATTAAGATTACTACGCATCCTAACGTAATAAATAAGAACATACCCCCATAAGCACATAAACGAACAAGTCATACCTAACCGTTGTGGGATTTATAGATTTTTATCTCTTCCCTCTCACATCTATTATTTGAGGCTCATAGAGGGCTTTCGGGGAAGGGGGTAACGTTCTAAATACTTGAAGCCGAACATCGCTAGCCTATCCTTAAACCCGATGACAATGGCTCCAATTTCTTTCCTCTCAACCATGTCGAAGAGCTCGCTTAGCTATTTCCTGTTTTTATTAAGACCACTTGCTACGTCCTCCAAAATCGCAACGACTTCGTAGCCCTTTAATTTTGCGTAGTCTAACAAGGCTTACCTCTATCTCTCTAATTATTTTCTTTGTTGTTTTTGATCACAAGAAACAAGCATATACTACAGCTCTCTTTCTTACGTTAACTTCCTTTATTCCAAGGAGCCTTTTCAGCTCACTTTCAGGTACTCTCCTCCTACCTCCCAACAATTAATGCGTCTTATCTTACCTTGCTCATTTCAAATCTAGAGTCGTCTAACGCTGACACTGAGGACCCTACTAGCCTCTTTCATCGTATAATGCTTCTCTATGCTAGTTGAGATAAAACTATGAACGTCTATAAAAATCTATCTATTTGAGAGCTGCTGTCAACCCTAGCAACATTTATATTTCTGCTTAACACACTTAATGTGAGATTGCCGTGAAGCCGGGGTGCCCGAGCGGTTAAGGGGCTGGCCTGGAGAGCCAGTGGGCTTCGCGCCCGCGCGGGTTCGAATCCCGCCCCCGGCGCCTTTCACAACTGTTTCGGGTCTCATAAAGATTTAATAAAGGTTTTAGGTTTAACACTAACTCACTTATATCGTTGGAGATATTGCCCAGGATGTGGGGTTTCCACACAGCTGTGAGCCCAATGAAGGTGGGCTGTGGGTTGAGGTCACCCCGAACAGGTGGAGACTGATGACAAGACCTCTACTAAGGCCCCGCGAAGCCTGAGGATTAACATCAGACAATGCGAAATCCGAGCCCCTCCTATTAGATTACCCTTCAACAATATAACACTCTCAAAACTCTTGACTGCTGAGAACTAAGAGTGTCTTAGTAGCTAATAATTAAAGCTAACGATCGCATCCGAAAGTCCCGCCCTAGAAGGCAAAAAGCAGGAATATTTAGTAGGAACACCGTTTGACCTTAAGTATTCGTTTTGTTAATTTAATGTGTGCTTATATTCGAGGCTAGGAAACTCCTCTTTCACTTATACTCTCTACAGTTGTTTTCTTAACTTTACAATTCCGAAAGCCTCGCCCTTTAGGACGGGGAGGAGGTCAGTAGCGTTTCTTCCAGAGAGGTGGGTACGTACCTCTGTTCATGACTACCCTCTGGGTTTTCGCGAATACTCCCTTCCGAGTCTGTAGTGCTTCTTCTGTATGCATTTGAGCAGTCCCTATAGCTACTAACTCTCCTTTCAATGAGAATATAGCTACAGAGTCTCCCTTTCTTATTTTTTCGTGGATTATCGAGATGCCGGGCACGGCTAAGTCTGCTCCGTAAGTGATCGCACTAACAGCTATGTCGTTTATTATTACTTTAGGCAAGTGTGAGACTATATACTCACCAGGCTTTACTGCCTTCATTAATAGAGTCGCGTCTCCCTTGTTGCGCCATAAATACACATACTCAGATAACTCATGCATTTTGATTAAATCAACGTCTTCTTTGAAAGGTCCGGCTCTAATCCTCCTCAACTCACGCATGTGAGCGCCAATGCCCAGTATGTCTCCCATGTCATGTATTAACTTGCGTACGTAAGTCCCATGCTCGCAACTTACTCTAAGTAACACGTATGGATACTCATACTCTAAAACTTCTATGTCTAGTACTTCTCTAACTCTGAGAGTCCTCTTGACTGAAGACCTAACAGGGGGTTTCTGGTATATTTTACCCTTAAACAGACTCACTACTTCTTTTAAAGTCTCGGCGGTGACTTCCTTATGCAGTTGCATGACAGCGACGTATTCCTTACTCGACTGCATTAAGAACTTAACAAGTTTTACAGCATCTCCTAAAGCGATAGGAAGTACTCCCGTAACTTTCGGATATCCCCGCCCCCATCAAGAGTCTTAGATCAGGGGCTCTAGGGTGCCGCCATGTCCCGCCTTACTTAATCCAAGAATCTCCTTAATCCAAGCAACGACTTCATGGCTTGTTGGTCCTGGAGGCTTGTCTAGGTTTATCACCCCAAATTTAAGTAGCTCTACTAAAGACCTCTCCTCAGGAGACTTACCGTACTCGTAGCTAGTAGAAGACTCTTTAACCAAGATATACGATCTCTTAATACCTGCAAACTCATCTAACTTCTTAACAAACTCAACCCCCTTAAGCAATCTTAAACCCCCTAACCCTATTACATTAAACAAGTTATTAACTAGATCGTGTAGAACCAGCACTAAATACAGTGATAAAACTTCTGAAGCATGTTAGGCTCGTTTTGCTATAGTTGCTTGACTTTTTACGTATAGTAATTCTTTAGTAGTTATTTTTACTCGTTCCCTCACATAATGTTCTAGGTCACTATCTTTTAATGCTTGTAGAACCTCTTCGTCAGTAGCTCCATTCCTAATATTTATTTTCTTGTCCGTAGGTTCTATGTGATTCACGTTAACCTTTCTACGCTTAACACCTGAAACACTCTTAGGACCAGTCACTAAAACGAAGTTTTCATCAATTATATCAACTATGACACACTTCCTCCCAGCTTCCCTACCACGTAACTTCACGCATATCCTACCAACCTCAATAGCTGCCAAGCCAATCACCCTTATAGGGCCTAGTAGAATTACTGAAGACCCTTTTTAAGTGTTTAATAATTAAAGCCCTCGTTCTAGATGTGGGGTTCAACACAGAGTCTTTAGTTTCAGTTCAATAGCTTTTTTAGAGATCTCGAAAACTTCCTCAGCGTTAAAGCTGGCTGTGTTTATCACTAAATCAAAACTTCTTAAGTCTCTGATGTCTATGTCGTAGTAGGTCTTGAATCTCCTTCTCTCAGACTCTTCTCGCATTCTCAACTCTCTTAACGCATCTTCATAGCTCTTGCCGTCTCTCTCAGCTATTCTCTTAGCTCTCACGTCCTCGGGTGCTGTAAGGTATATTCTGAAGTGAGCTACGTTTTTAAGTATCCATCCGGCTATGTGCGCGTCAATAACTACACACCCTTTGCTAGCCTCACTTAAAGACATCTCGTCAATCATCTTATCAATTGAGGGGTCTTCTTCAGCAATTCTCGACAACTCACTCAGCGTTAGTCCCTTCTGAGTAGCTAAACTCCTAAACAAGCTACCAGCTGAAACCATTCTTAAACCAAGCCACTCAGCTATTTTCTTTGCTAGCGTGGATTTCCCGCTTCCCGGCATCCCACTAACTGCTACGACTAACTTACATGAGCACTTATTCAATAAAGTTCCCCTAAGAACTTCTTACTGACAGTCTCAACGCTAACGATAAGCAAGAAGGACAGAGCACGCCACCAAAAAGCCTCTCAGGTCTCTTAGAAGACTTAGTAGTCTTTTTTAAGACGTTAGTAGATTCTGGAATTCCCCCTAACCTACTACCGCAAATCCCGCACACAGCTACGTGAGACTTAGACCTCCTATAATGAACTACAGTTCTACCGCCTGGCGTGCGTCTCCAGACCCTCCTGAGAGACCTAGACCTCACTGAAGCGCCCGACATACGCCTCAACCATAAATACGTTATTGCGTTTTGGTTAAAAAGTTTTGTAGGTATGACAGGAGCTCCACCCTTCTAAGAACTGGGTTGACTCCTGAGCAGGTCTATGCCTGCAATCCTATTATGGAGTGTTTGGTAGCCTACGAGAGTAGCTAAAAACACGAATAGTTCGTTTAAAGAACCTCCAGGATTCGAGACTATAGGCAAGTTAAGAGGTGACGGTATTGGCTTACCCCCACCATACGTTACCACGAAGAACACGTACATGTATTCCGAAATAAGCATTGAGATGAAAACACCTCCCCATAAAGCGAGTAAGTTGACTATAAAGAAGTTGCTGAGTTTCTTTCTAAGTCTTGAAGCTCTCTCTTCTAGAATCTTAGCCTTCTTCTCCTGAGGGTTTAGCGTTCTGTATTCTTTCTCGATGTTCCTCAACTCCCTAGCTATGTCAATTATCTTGAACCTACTTAACCCTAACCACCCGACTAAGTAAGACCAAGGAAGCATTGCAACCAAAACACTCATCACGTATAGCAACGTAATCATTCTCACAACCCCTTAACTAGCTCAGCTAAGGACCTGCCCGCCTCATCAGCTCTGCCTTCTTCATTCCTCACAATATTCACAGACGCTCCTACTAACGTGGCGCTAGCCACGGAAAACATTCTTATGAAACTCATGACCTCCTTAACTAACTCCACATCACTATAGTCTTTCCTGTACCTGCTTGAGTCTTTACTCTGCCTCTGTATTATTGATTGAGGGTCCGCCTCAACCACGACTATAGTGTCTGGTCTCAACTCTTTAATAACGTATTCTGGTAGACCAGGCCAAAAACCAGTAGCTGTCTTAATGACAGCATGGGTGTCTACAAAAACCACAACATCCCTCTCTGAATACTTGAGAGGTAGAGAGTCTATATATTCCCTCATCTCCTTAGCTACTAGAGACTGAACTCTCCTCTGCTCACTTAAGGGGAGACTCCGTATTTCGTCTCTGCTCCTACATATACCTTTCTCAACCACGTACTTTAGCATGAAGTCTCCGTAATTTAGTGTCTCAACCGCGTACCCTTCATCTTCAAGAACCCTCCTAGCATGCGAGAGCACAGTAGATTTGCCAACTCCTGCTACCCCAACTACGACAACTACTCTTAACTTACCCGCCACTCTACTCACCCAGCAATCTCTTAAGTAGTGGGTACGCCTCAAGAGCTCTCTCGTAAGTTATCTGAGCATAGAATTGCTGCAGTATGCCTACAGCTAGCAGAATCCCCATGCCAGAACTGTAAACTCCGAAAATGTCGGCAACCAGAGTTATTAAAGCAACTATTATTGAGCTGAGGATAGCCAGAGGATATATGTATTTCGATAAGACGACCTCAAAAGCTTTAGGATTGCTTCTGTGCCCAGGTATCAATAAGCCGGACTTAGCCAGATTTTCTGCCTGAGCAGAAGGATTAAGACCAGCTACCTCTACCCACATAAGACCAAATAGCACTGCCAGAGTCACGAGTAGAACCGCGTATATGCTGACTCTAACAGGATCAACTATTATCTCAAGCATCGTAGACGGTGGATTAAGATAATGCACTGCGGTACTGAAGGCATCTACTAACCACGGAATTCCGGCAAGATAAGATGAAGCAAGTCTATAGAAGAGTATCATGTCTGAGAAGAGAATACCGACTAGCAGTATAGGTATGTTACTCACGTAAAGGAACTGTAGTGGCATCCCAGACTTAACGCCGGGCATCCTGTGTGAGGTTATCGGAATATTAACTTTCATGTCTTGCAGATACACTATAACAATAACCAACACGAAAAACGCTATGAGTCCCAATAAAGACGGCGCTGTAAGGTTGCCGGAACTAGTCACTATTATACCGAATACCAACCTGTTTATGTCTAGAGCTCCTCCCTGAAGAACACTTATCATATAGGGTATTATGCCGTAATACTGATTAGTTCCTGAGATAATGACAGGCGCAAATATAGACCACAATATAGTTCTAGCGATCCCTGCTAGAATAAACAAGCTAACACCAGAGCCTATGCCATACCCCTTCTGCATAGCTTCGTCAAGAACCATCAATATTAAGGCGCCAGCCAAGAACTGAAGAAAGAGAGCTGCAGTCAAGAACATGTTCAGTCTGTAGTAGAGAGCAAATCCAAGACCCTCTACAATAGCTATTAAGAGTGCCAAGCCCTTCTGGCTCTGAGTAAACAGCTTCCTATCCTCAGGGTCTGTTAAGTCTAAGTCAATGAGTTTAGCACCGACAAGTATCTGTATAATCAAACCAGCCGTCACTAAAGGACCTATACCTAACTGTGTTAGAGAACCGCTTTGCGACGCAAATATGACGTTTATTAAAGTCGGTAGCTGTATACCCTGGAGATGCGGGTACGCAGACAGTGGGAATGCGTAAGTTGAAGACATTATGTAGAAAGCTAGCAGAACCAAAAAAGTATATAAGAGTCTCCTACCTAGCTCAGGCTTCCTAGCAGGCTTGGGAGTTGAAGGCACGTACTCACCAATCCTAGCTAACCAAGACAGCGCGCCCACTATCTACCCCTAATGAGTAAAAACCAGAAAGTTATAAAGCTTAAATGATCTGTGAACGGAAGTCTCTTAAGCACTTTAGATGATCTAATAAGAAAACTAAAAGGTTAGAGAGCTGTTTCTTTTTCGCATGTTTTTCTAGTGCTTGCAAAACTTATGAATGCCGTGATCTAGGGTTTCCGAGACCTGCGGCAGACTATGGAGACTCGGGAAAACCGTGATGACACGCCCTAGAAAGAACTACGAAAACCTAGAACGGGAAACAGTAACTAAGTGAGGGTAGTGATATCAGAAGCGACGATAGGCAATAAAAACTGTCTCTGGCGTAGTCACGTTACTTTGATGGCGTAGCAACTATTACATCTCCACCGGCTTTTTTAACCTTCTCTATAGCCGCTTTAGTAGCTCTTGGAGCTGTTATCTTCATTGGCCTTGTTAGGTTTCCTTCACCGAGAAGTTTGTTATAGCCTAGCTCTTCTAAGTTAACGACTACTAAGTTGTTTTCTAGTTTGAGCATGCCTCCTCGAATCAATTCCTCTACTTTTTCAGAGAGTTCCCTGAGATTAATGGCTCTTATCTCTTCTTTCTCTATAGTCGGGTTAGGATTCTTGAATCCGTGCTTGCCAAACCAGTCGGGATGATATTTGACGACCCACGTCCACTTATGCTTGTGTAAGCCTGCAGCACCCCTACCTCCTCTGCTACCAGCCTTCCTGTGTTGCCCTACTCTGCCATAGCCGTGTGTTCTGCTACCCCTCATCTTTCTACTCTTCTTTTCTTTCCTCACCACCACTTAATATCACCTAATTACATCATTCTCAGCAGAAGTTTATTTATTTCAGAGCCTCTATACCCTAACTCCCCGTCACTACCTAACGGCTTCCTAGTGCTCTTCTTGAAGCCTCCCTTAGGGGGGTGAAGCCTGAATACGGGCTTTATGAAGTCGTCAAGTTTATGTAGCTGTAGCTTACCCTCAATTAAAGCTTTCACGAAATTGTCTATGTTCATACTAAATTTCTCTTTAATGAATTCTTCCGTAATCGGCTTATTACCTACCAGCCTACCACGCCTCACTAACAATTCTTTAAGCGTTTTCTCGTCTATCTCTCCCCAAGTAACCCAATCCTTCACTACAGCTAACATTCCTTCAATAGAAGGATTCTTAGGATAGATTACGGCCGTATACTTCCTAGTTAATCTAAGCTTCCTTAGAGTCTCAGCAACATCTGGAGAGACTCCGCTAAGACCTCTCAGCCTGATTATCACGTATAGCGTGCTCATCAAGAACTACCCCTAACCCAGTCATACGAGGTTACAAACTTGTAAGTCTTTCTTAAAGCGTCGAATGCCGCGTAAGCAAAGTTTATAGTAGTTCTTGTCTCGCCCTTAGACCAAGACCACACGTCCCTTATCCCTGCATACCTTAAGATAACCTTAGCTACATCACCCGCGACGAGTCCGGTGCCCTTTGGCGCAGGAGCTAACATTATCCTGACAGACCCACTCTTACCTTCTATCTTGAACGGCACGCTATGAGGGTCTGTACAAGAACACACCCAACTCCCACAACCTCTCCTCACAGGCGTTATGTTTAGCTTAGCTTCTCTAATAGCCTTATCTATCGCTTGTCTTATCTGTTTAGCTTTACCAACTCCTAAGCCTATGTACCCGTCGAAATTACCTAAAACTACGACAACCCTAAACTTACTTACTTCGCCGGCGTCAGTCTGTTTCTGAACTATGGCTACGTCGAGAACTTCGTGCTTGAGGTTAGGTAGCAGATAATCAACAATCTCAGGCTCTCTGATTGTAAGGTTCTGATCAAATATTTCTTTGATACTCGATATCCTGCCTTCCTTAACCATCTTACCTAATTTAGTCTTCGGGATCCACTCACTTAAAGCTTCGCTCATGTCTCTTCACCTGAAGAAAGGACCTTTAGTATCTTCTCACGTACTTCTTTAAAGTGTTGAGGTAGGTTACGGGGGTCAAGACCTCTCTTAATGTATTCTCCAAAATACCTCCTGAACAAGTCTTCGTTCTCAAAAGAGAGTTTTCTAGCATACTCTGCTATGTGCTGACCTTCAATCCTTTCTTGAGAAGGCACAACTTCCTCAGATACCGGGACTTTAACACCAGCATCTAGCAGGCCCTTTATGGCAGCAAACACGCGAGCACCTTTTGACGCTTTATGAAGTCCTATATCAGGGATTACTTCATCCACGTTCTTCTTAACAGCTAAAACCCCAGCTAGCAATCCAGTCAAGTAAGCTGCTGGCGTGTTATTCAAGTCTCCTAACCATCCATACTTACGCAGAGACTTGCTACTCACCCCTACTATAACCTCATCCCCGTTTACAGAAAACTTCATTATCTGAACTATTATTTGTGTGTTGGTTTTCCTTATGACTGCTCTTACTAATCTTCCTGACTTTATCATCCTGTAGCGCTTATAATAGTTTGTCTTACCTTCTCTTCTCCTCCTGTAAGGAACCTTATATGTCGGTCCGCGAGCCAACCTCACCTCACCTTTATACCTAACTCAGTTAAGTGCCTCTTAAGGTCTGAGAGGTTTCTAAACATCCCTCCCTTAACTCGAGAGTATAAAACTCTGTATGTTTTTCTATCAATTACTTCCTCATCTCTTAACCACCTCAAGTACCTTCTGAGCTTCCTAGCAGTATAGACATAGATTTCTTCTGTATCGCTTCTAGACTTCCTACTACCTTTTCTCTTTCCATACCCTCTCCTATGACCCCTCTTCCTCTTTTCGTGTAGCTCCTTCCACCTACCCCTAGAATTCCCTTTGGCTTGCTCAGCCCAGATGACGCCGTTCTCTATCAACTTCCTAATATCTTCTTTAGTCAGCGCCGACTCTACGTCTTCTATTCTCGTAGGGTCTATCCTGACTCTAGACACACCGACCTTCAGAATCTCGGCTGCTAACCTCTTCTGCAAACTTAAATCACTCATTGCTTCACACCCTCATTTGCTACTAAGATACCTAACTCTCTTGCTTTATTGATTATTTCAGCTCTCTTACGCTTGCCTACCGTCCTGCCTACGTACACTATCACTTCTGAAGGATTTAAAGACTCAAGCTCTTTAACGTTATGCACTACTACCGGCCTCAGACCTGATGGGTGAAGTCCTCTTATCTCTCTAGGAGTGCCGAACCCGGACGAAGGCCTCGGAGGCACCCCCTTAAGTCTCAACCGCATAGGATTATCTATTCCTTTAGGTCTCCTCCACTTCAAATCATTAACGAATTTCCAGAACTTCCACCACTGATGTCTTAAGAACCTAATCCTCCGCTTACTCTTTATTAGCCTTAACTTCCTACTAGTACTGCTCAAATTTCACCACCTTCCATGAACTCTTTCCTGTATATGTATATGCCATCAGCAAACACACGCCTATCAAGCCCTCTAATTTTAGTTGCTTGCTCTATATTAGCGGCAGTCTGACTAACTTCTTCCAAGTTAATACCCTCAACTATTATGTCGCTTTTCTGAACTTTGACTTTTACATCACCGATTATTCTAGCTACTCTAGGACTTCTTTCACCTATGAAGTTCTCGATAAGCACCTTATCTTTTTCGACCTTAACGCTTATGGGGAAGTGTGAGTATACTATCCTCAACCAATACCTGAAACCCTTAGTCACTCCGAGAATCATGTTCTTTATGTGTGCTGAGATAGCGTATACTTGAGCCACGTCCTTCCTCCTAGCGAAGAAAGTAGAGACCACTACTTTCTTATCCTCAACACTGATCCTTACGTTCTCAGCGAAACTGAAGTCTCTCGTTATCTCTCCTTTAGGACCCTTAACAACCACTTTACGTCCATCAACTACTACAGTAACGCCGTCAGGAACGTCTACATGGTCTTTAACCACAACAGCTCTAACCACTCGTGCTCACCCCTAGTAAACGTACGCCAGCAGTATACCCCCTATCCTCTTCTCTAACGCTTCCTTATGAGACATGACGCCCTGAGGAGTTGAGAGTATTAACAGACCAATATCTCTGGATGGCAGTATCTTTCTTAGCCAGTCAGGCATGCTACGCAACTCTGCGTACTTTATGGGCGTTCTAGGCTTTATCACGCCAGCGTCGTTGATTCTACCTAGCAACTGGACCTTAATCTTACCTGATCTCCCGTCATCTATGTACTCAAACTCTCCTATGTACCCGTACCTCTGGAGAGTCCTTAAAGTCATGGCTATAAGCTTAGAAGCAGGTACTATAACAGCTTCTCTCTTACCCCTCAACTCGCAGTTCTTCAGGGTCACCAAAGCGTTAGCTAAAGTATCCATCATCACCATCTAAACAACACCTCACATATACTTCTTGAAGCCTAACTCACTAGCTACCTCCCTAAAACACTGTCTACATAAGTACAGGTTATACTTCTGTATCACCGCGTCGCGAGACCCGCAACGCTGGCAAACCTGCACGCCCCTACCGTACTTCCTAACCTTAGGAGGTCTAAACTTCCCCACCCTACATCACCTTAGTGTTTAGTTCCTTAATAAAGAAAACTATTGCCTCATCTCGAGAAACTCTCTGTCTGTAAGGAACACGTGATTTCTTGACTCTCCTCCTCATAACTCTCAGTCCGGGTCTCTCTAGAGTGATACACACGTCCATGCCGAAAATCCCCAACTCCGGGTCATACTTGACACCGGGCAACATTATATGTTCTTTAATACCTATCGAGACATTACCGTAGTCGTCAAAGCTTGAACTCTTAACTCTCCTGCCTACTGCGTCAAGAACCTTATTAAGGAAACTCACAGCTCTCTCGCCCCTCAAAGTCACGGCAACAGCTATGGGCTCTCCCTTCCTAACATTAAATTCCTTAATAGTTTTCTTAGCTCTCCTCTCTGAAGGTCTTTGACCCGTAAGCATCTCAAGAATCTTAGCAGCTTTCTTAAGCCTCTCACCAGACTCTCCAACACCAATGTTAACAGTGACTTTAGCTAGTCTAGGCTTCCTCATAGGGTTAGACTCCCACTTCTCTAGAATCTTCTTAACGACCTCCTCACCTACCTCTACTCTAGCTTTGCGAGCGACGCTCATACGGCCCCCTCAGGAATCTTTATTACGGGTTTCTCAGAACCTAAAACGAAGACTTTATCTAGGGTTGTGAAGAACTCACTACCCTTAAAGTCGCTTAGCTGAACCTGCTTACGGTAGTGCCTCACACCCTCGTATATCTTAAGTATCTTAGCGACCCTACCGATGTTCTTGCCGCCAACGATTATAGCTACAGCTCCCTCTCTCATAGGATAATACTCTTCTATCTTACCATCTCTCAAAGATAACTTAACAGTGCCTAAAGTCTCGTAAGTGTCTTCAGCAGGATTCCTAGGGTCAGAAACTCTCACTAAGACGTTCCTTCCATCATGGAGGTTCAGCTGTATGTGTCCTCCTTTTACCGTGGTCTTGTTCTCAATCCTGCACAACTTGAAGGAGGCTTCGTCTTCCGATATAGGTAATAGACCTAAAACTTTCGTAGGTACTGGCAACACTCTGAAATACTCGCCTGTCTTAACTACCTCGATTACATCCATTATTCCAACAGGGAATTTATAGTCTTTCCGAATTCTGCCATCAACTTTTATGTTGCCCTCAGCTATGATCTTCCTAGCCTCACCGCTAGTCTCAGCTAATCCCATAAAGTCTCTCACGATAATCAATAAAGGTACTGACCTATTAATCGGGTGAGGTCCTGGAGATGTCTTCACAGTCCACTTATAAGCTTTTCTTAGTATAGGCCAGAAAGCAGGCGCTCCAAAACTCTTTACGTGTCTGCTACCTCCTTTCCTAGCCACTCACATCACCTCCTTTCATAGCTTCTGACTCCTTATTAGCGTTACTGCTGCTAGCCTCCTCTTCATGTACTTCCTTAGCCTTACCTCCCCTCCTCTCTACTATCTTCATGCGCTTCTTATCGCTAAGGTCTAACTTAATTATAACTACCTTAGACGGGTGGATAGGATAGTAAACAGGAGTTCCATCAGCTTTCTTTATAGTCACGCCCTCAACATATAACGCAATCTCCTCATAATCTACCTCAACAACTTTCCCTTCATGTCCTTTCCAATCTCCCCTCACTATCTTAACAGTGTCGCCGGCTCTCACGTAGATCCTCTTAATACCTAGCTTCTCTCTAAGCTCTCTAGAGAGTGGGGCAGTCATATACTTATGTCTTAGATGAAGAGGTGCTTCACGCATGCTTAGTCTTTGCTTGCCTGGCTTGATAGAAGGACTCACGTATACCACCTCACACTATTATTGAAGCTAGAGTAGCTATTCTAGGCCACCTCTCCGCAGCTTCTCTAGCCATAGGGCCTCTGACTTCTGTTCCTTTAGGAGTTCCGTCAGGCGCTATTATCACGCAGGCGTTATCTTCGAAGCTAAGCCACCTACCGTCATCTCTTCTAAAAGGCTTTCTCTGCCTTATAATCACGGCTTGAAGAACCTGACCTATCAGCTCAGTACTACCCTTCTTCACGGCAACAACTACTAAGTCGCCTACCGTAGCTGAAGGACGTCTGCGTAGTCTGCTCTTAACTCCCGGAATTCCTATCACCATCACTACCTTAGCACCGCTGTTATCAGCTACCTTAAGGTTAGTGCCTATAGTTACGCCAGCAACTCTTCCGAAACGGCTGAGAGCCGCTCCACCCTTCTTCTCAGACATTACTGCTCACCCTTCTTGAGAACCCCCAACACAACCCAGCTGACAGATTTAGCTAAGGGCCTAGTCTCCCCAATCAAGACATTATCTCCGAGACTCAAAGAAATACATGGAGGCACTCTAGCATGAATTCTTGACCTGCGTCTCTCATACCTCTTATACTTACGCACATAAACTAAGTACTCCTTCTCAACGACTGCTAGTTTCTTGGCTCTCAACTTAACTACCTTACCCACGGTAAGTCCTCCCCTAACCTTTAGATGCCCGTGCCACGGACACTCAACATCGTCACAAGCTTTAGTGGGTGGTTCAAGACCCTCAAACTTAACTCCTATATCGCGTGATCTAGACTCACTCACCGTCAACCACCCACAATCCTCTTCATCCTGTCTTCAGGTCTACCCACTATAGCATCACCATACACTATAACATTAGTTCCGTCGTCGAGCTTAAAAGTAAAAAGGCCCCCTACCTTAGGGATCTTAATCACTCTACCACCACTCAACACTTCCAACATATTTTTAGTCTCGCCGACTACAAGACCCCTCACGTTTACTAATGAAGAACTAGTGTGTGACTTCACAGAGACTTCAAGCCCTACTAACTCGTGATATATTAAGTTCTTGGCAGTCCTCTTCATCCAGTACCCTCCCCACCTGCTAACTTCTTGAGCTCTTCCTCACGGTTTATCGTCAGTATTCTGGCTATATTCTTTCTTACGATTCTTATCCTAGCAGTATCTTTTAGAGTACCCACCTGAGCCTGAGTCCTCAGCTTAATCAACTCTGTTCTCAGCTCGGCTAACAGCTTGTCTCGCTCTTCTCTAGTCTTACTTCTTAATTCTTTAGCAGAAAGACTCACTACACATCACCCCTACGACGATTCACTACCTCCGTACTCTGACGTGACCTGAGATTCTTTAGTCTCAGGTGCTGCGGTCTCAGCACCCGCCTTAACAACGTCATCTGGCTCTCCAGGCTTCACAATAAGTACTTCAATTCCGTAAATGCCTGGCTTAAGTAGTAAGTGCATGACTGCCCTATCTAGGAGTCTGTCTAGGTGTTGCCCGGTCTTGTAGACCTTTCCAGCTCTCAGCTTCTCATACCTGGCTCTCTCGCTCACTATCTTACCGCTAATCACTATCTCTACTCCCTGAGCTCCAGCAGCCAAAACCCTCCTTAAGGCTACGAAAGCAGCTCTACGAAAATGATATCCTTTCTCAATAGCTAACGCGATCCTGCTAGCAACTATCCTAGCATCTAGGTCAGGATTCTCAACCTGAGTAACTACTAGCTGAGGATTCTCAATCTTGAAATACTTCTCTAAGACCTCTGTAAGTTGCTTTATCGTCTGTCCTTTTCTACCTATAATCATCGATGGTCTATCAGCATACAGAACTACTCTAGTACCCAGCGGCGTCTTTATCAACTCAACCCTGGAATAACCAGCCCTAACAAAATTCCTCGATAGAAACTCGTCTATCTTTAGCCTGACGAGATTTAAGCCTATAAAGTGTTCTTTTATATCAACCACACACCTCACCTCTCAGCCACTATCACTTCAATATTGGCAGTAGTCCTGATTTTAGGCGTGGCTCTAGCAAAAGCTCTAGGCATCCACCTCTTGAGATACCTGCCTTTATGAACTGCTATGTGGTGTATGTAGAGACGCTCAACATCTAAATTCTTGTTCTCAGCATTATTTTCTACGTTCTTCAGAAGCTTAAGGATTTCTCTAGCAGCCTTGACTGGATACCTACCTATAGGTGATTTCCACCTAGGAAACATAGTGGAAAGCCCCTTCTTATGAGCTATGCTTAACTTATACCTAACGTAAGGAACTGGAGTCTCCTTCTTAATAACTTTCTCTAAGAAATTCTCAGCATCTTTCAGCCTCATACCTCTTATGACTTTGAGAATCTCGTAACTCTCTTTCAAAGAAATAGGTACATCTCTAACCACAGCCTTAGCTACCTTACCCTCATCCTCTACCCTAACAGAGTATCTCCAGACCGGCACTCACTTACCCCCCAAATCCTTAGCGACTACTTTTTAAACTATAAATAACCTTAAAAAGCTAAATTAAGAATCTAACCGCCGCAAATCTAGCTCTCACTGAGAAGCACGTGTGTAGCTATTTAAAACTGGCTAAACTTCTTAATAATAGTAGGTGGGAAATCATGAAAGTACCTCTTAAGAGGGTTAACGAGTACGAGTGGGAAATACCGTCTTCCTATAAAGACTGTATGAAGGTGCCCGCGATAGTATTTGCTGACGAGTTCCTGATTTCAAAGATGAGTGAAGACTTGACGTTAGAGCAGGCGGCAAACGTGGGTTGCTTACCCGGCATCGAGATAGCCTCGTACGTTATGCCTGATGGCCATCAAGGATATGGATTCCCGATCGGGGGAGTCGCTGGCGTTAGGTCTGAAGACGGGTACGTGTCACCAGGAGGAGTAGGTTACGATATCAACTGTGGTGTCAGGTTACTGAGGACTAATTTAAGCTTGAATGACGTGAGAGACAAGATTAAAGAGCTCGTGGACACAATCTTCAGGAATGTCCCTTCGGGTGTTGGTAGTACGGGTAAGCTTAAACTTAGCTTCACCGAATTAGATAAAGTCCTTAACGAGGGTGTTGACTGGGCTATTAGCAGGGGGTTTGGCTGGGAGGAAGACAGAGAATTTATAGAGAGTTATGGCAGGATAGAATACGCTGACGCTAGCAAAGTCAGCAATACCGCTAAATCTAGAGGTGCTGACCAGCTAGGCACTTTAGGTGCGGGTAATCACTTCCTGGAGATCCAAGTCGTTGACAAAATCTATGATGAGAAGTTAGCTAAGGCTATGGGCATAGATCATGAAGGACAAATAACTATAATGGTTCACACAGGTTCTAGAGGGTTAGGTCATCAGGTAGCGAGTGATTACTTAGGTGTTATGGAGAGAGCTATGCGTAAGTATGGATTCGCCCCTCCCGATAGAGAACTAGCTTCAGTACCTTTCAACTCGAGAGAAGGGCAAGACTACTTTAAAGCTATGGCGGCCGCAGCGAATTACGCGTTCACTAACAGACAAATAATAACTCACTGGGTTAGAGAATCCGTAGCTAAAGTGTTTGGAACAAAACCTGAGAATCTTGACTTAAGAGCTATCTATGACGTAGCACACAACATAGCTAAGTTAGAAGAGCATGAGGTGAGAGGCAAGAACGTTAAGTTAGTAGTGCATAGGAAGGGCGCTACAAGGGCTTTCCCGCCGGGACATCCCGAAATACCTAAAGTTTACAGAAACATAGGACAGCCAGTCCTAATACCTGGGTCAATGGGGACAGCCAGCTACTTAATGGTGGGTATTCCAGAAGGCAAGAGAACTTTCTACTCTGCAGCTCACGGAGCAGGCAGGTGGCTCTCTAGAAACGAGGCGTTGCGAAGAAGCAGAGCTGACGCAGTACTAAGTAAACTACTTAGTTCAGGAATCTACGTCAAAGCAACTTCTAAAGAGACTGTAGTCGAGGAAATGCCAGAAGCATACAAAGATGTCGACAGAGTCGCCCTAGTCTCTCATAAAGTCGGCATAGCAGCCTTAGTGGCTAGAATGCGTCCCCTTGGGGTAGTTAAAGGGTAGAAGGCCCCGAGACTGACGATAACTGAAGACTCTCACTCTTTAAGACAAAGTAAAAAGATCGCTATCTCACTATGGGTGAGAGCTTCAGAGATTCTCCCAACAAACAGCTACTACCTTAGCAATTAGAGTAGTGCGAGTCATGTTTGTCAGGAAATAGCGACTCAATACCCTATTCTATTAATGCATTGTACCGGCTCTTCGAAGCACATAGATGTAGTTGTGTCTAGAGACATATATGAAGCGTATCTGTTATAGTACGGCTCCCCCACACGGCTGAAGAGAGTAACTACCCTCTTTTTATGGTTTAGTTTAAAGCCTTCATAGGAGGGTTCATGACCTCTGACAATTAGCCTCACTCTGAACTTCCTCAAGACCCACTGAGTAACGAGTGTTCCGAATAAGTAGCCGGCACCTCTGGGGGACGGGCTTCTTCCTATGTTAAGATCTACTGGGTCATTCCATAGTATTTCCTCAATTAATTTAGTTCTCTCATCCGCGTTATTTCCGAGGAAGTACTCTCTCAGCGTGACCTCAGAGTTATAGTTTAGTGTTGGTAATCCGCCGTGTAACGCTATGAAGGAGTCTCTCACGTACAGCACTAAAGACATGTTATTAAACAGCTCCATAAAATCCTGGTATATTTCGGTGCCTTTGACGTAACCGTAAGTCAGCTTGAGTGTTTGGGGGAAGTCATGCGGTAGTGGTATTAGATGAGGTGGAGGTTCGTGATTCCCTCTGAGAAGAGTAACGCTATCTGGGAATTCGTTCTTAAGTAGTAGGGCTGTTAGCAGGCATTCTAACTGGTGTGAACCTCTATCAACGTAATCTCCTAAGAAAACTAGTTCTACCGAGCCTTCCTTCACTAAGTTGACGTTGAGCTTCGTCAAGATCTTTCTTAGAGTTTCTAAATCGCCGTGTATGTCGCCTATTATGAAGAAAATCTTTCCGCTTTCTTTAGTTACTATAGGTCCCTCAAACTTCTTCAACTCGCTAAGGATTACGCTACTCAATGAATTTCTAATGAAGTCTCTTATTCTAGAGTAATCGCTTAGTAAAGTGTCGAGAGAGCCTTTGATGTAATCCCAAACAGTATTCACGCTCACCCCATCACCGCCTGTTAATACTTGGTCTAAGTAATATTCATCAAACAGCGTTTTTAACGTTAACTCACGACTGCTTTGATGTTGAAATCCTTCAAGGATGAGTTGGTGGGCCCGCGGGGATTTGAACCCCGGACCGCCCGGTTATGAATCCCGTAGGTCTCAACGACCTATGCCGGGCGCTCTACCTGGCTGAGCTACGGGCCCTACCTCCCACTAATTCTTATTCTCCCGCTTTTAAATTTTTGCTATGTCAGACCTCACGGTGTTGAAGAGAGGTCGGATATCAGCGTTATATTTATTTTGGTTTGAGGAATTACTTTATTGTGGTGAATTAGTATGCCTCTAAAAGTGAAAGTTGACTGGAATCTATGCATAGCTGACGGCGTATGTTACGCGTTATGCCCTCAAGTATTTGAGGCAGGGGCTGACGGGAAATCCCAGATAGTTAAAGAGTATAGAGGTAGCGACGTTACTGAGGGCACAGTACCTGACGACTTATCTGATTGTGTAGAGCAGGCTAAGACTGCGTGCCCCGTAGGAGCCATATTCGTTGAAAAAGCTTAAAACGCGGTTTTTCAGCTAAACATGTGCAGGTCTCTAACTCTATTTTTCATCGCTTGATTAAAACAATCTAATTTATAAGTTCTGATAACTAGCGTTATACGTAACGTAAATCGGAGAGGAAGAAAATGGGAGAAGTAAAAGTAAAAATAGGCGATTTAAAACCCGAAATGAACGGAGTTAGTCTCGTAGCACGCGTAATCAGCGTAGAACCCTCGAGAACCATAAGCACTAGGTCCGGACTCAGAACAATTACTGAGGCGGTAATAGGAGACGAGACCGGGAAAGTCAAGCTAACTATGTGGGGCAAGGCATTAACGAATAAACTCAAAGAAGGAGATTCTATAGAAGTCAGAAACGCCTGGACGACAGTATTTAAGGGAGTAGTCCAGCTCAACGTAGGAGGAGAAGAAAACATAAAGATAGGTTCTGAGGAAGCTCTGCCAGAGCCCGAGGAAATACCTGAGAAATACCCGCAGGCACCAGAGAGTTACAGACCAGAACGTAGAGGAGGTCAAAGAAGAAGGTTCCAGAGGCCTAGAAGACCTTTCAGGAGAGAAAGGTCCAGCGACTTTGGCGAGGAGGAGTAGATTGAGTAGTCCATTCACTTATGAGGACATCAAAAACAAAAGGCCTGTGAGACAAGGAGTTGAGCTAGGGGTTGAAGGAGACAACTATTTAGTGGGAGTCAGTGAGGAGAAAATATATTCTCTCTCGCTAAGTGCGTTCTACGTGTGGCAATTATGTGACGGGAGTAGGAACGTAGAGCAGTTAGTCGGGCACGTCATGGAAGACTTAAAAGAATCATCTCAGGAGATAAGTGAAAACGAGTTAAGAGATATTCTGACACTAATTTTAGGACAGCTCCACGAAGCCGAGCTAATCAAGTTTAGTGAGGAGTAGCTTCCTTCTTAACCATGCAAAGACTTCTTTTCTCGTGTGTGTTTTTAGCTTAAGAATACCTCGATTTTATCGCAGTACATTTTAAGTATTGAAGTAAGGTATTTTATAATCTCATGCAGAGATTCTACACTAACATCAAACTTAAATAAGTGGGTTTCATGAACTCTCCTGTAGTCACTGCAGCCAAAACCTTTAATGCTTGGTGTCATGCGGTCTGAATTCATGAGGACCTCGTAGAGGGTTTTCTCGTGAACACCACTACATAGTAAGGCACTAACAGGCTCACATGCTTCAGTCAAATAATCTACATGCCACTTAAGTTTCTTACTTCCCTTAATTAAATGTCTTAAGACTCTTAAGTAAGGACGCTTAATATTAGCAGAGCCAACATAAACGTAATAACCTTTACTCAAAAATACTCTATTACGGGTAAGTTCTACTGCCACGTCACCACACCGTACGATAAGCACATACGAAAAAATTTGTGATGACTCCCTACTAAATAGGGATTCGTGAACTCCTACCGGCATCTCCTCAGCAACCTCTCACTATATGTTACTACATTAAGAACACTTCATAGATTTAACTAATTAAAAACTAGGGTTTAGTTCGTTATTAGCTTGGTTATTTAGGTAGTGACTTGTTGCGTCTCTTGCGTTTGAGGAATTGTTATTTCTATAAATGCTTTGTTGACCTCGTTTAATGCTTTAAGAAGTTTAAGGCCTAGGTCGGTCATCTTATATACTTTATAGTTGCCTTTCTCGTTTATTACTTCAATCATGTTGAGAGCTTCAAGTACGTGGAAAGCAGCTAGAACTTCGTATCTGGGTAGTCCAGACAACGCTACTACATCGCCTGGAGTTACTACCCTGCCGACCATCACCTCTAATATTTTCTTTAGTCTTTCTTTAGATTCGTTCATGCTGTACACCAAAGATGTTCTTTAGGGTGTGAGCATGTTTTAAAAGTTGCGGGGTCTTAGACTTGCTTACGTATTGTTGCTTCAGCAACGCACTTGCCAGATTCTAGCTCGATGACTCTAGCTGTTGCTTCAAAGTCTGACGTGATTAATTCTGCGTAGCTCTTAAACTGGGCTAAATAGCCTGATAGCGTGCCGGGATTGACTATGAGGCACTTACCTATAGTGTCTGTTCTAGGCACGTGAGTGTGCCCATAGAGTATTATATCGTAGAAACCTGAGGTGCAGAGAGAATAAACGATCTTCTCTGTGAGTTTCTGGTCTTTAAAGCCGTGCATTATGAATACTCTCCAACCATCTAAAACCTCTTCTAGAGGCTGGTCTGCTAGCTGTGGAGCAAGACTCTTTAACAAAGTCTTATCACCGTCGTTATTTCCGAAAACTCCGAACAACTTAGGTGTAAAGTTAAGCAGTTCTCTTAAAGTAAAAGGTGAGGTAAAGTCTCCTAAAAATATTGTTAAATCATAATTTTCTCTAAGTACTAAAGACTTTAGTTTTGTGAGAGTCTCCAAGTTGTCATGAATATCTGAAACTACTAATACTTTCGTCACTGCTACTCACTCAACACATTAATTCTCAAGCCTTATAATTAAAAAATAATAAGTTGTGAGTTATTTACGGCGTATATAGCCTTTTAAGCCGGGTAGTCTTCAGGAACCTTAGCTCTGAAGTACTTTCCAGTCTCTGGACTCTTAAAGAGTCCTATCTTGACTCCTTTCCTACCCTTAGGCGCTAGAGTCCATACCTTTTCAGGAACTAACTCTACTTCCTTCCCTGTAGTTGAGTCCTTAATCTTAACGGGCTTCTTGCTCATGGTTATCACTTCATGAGTTAATGGATTAAACGCTACTTAAGCTTAACTTCAAACCTTCATCATATCATAGCTACATTTTTGATATAATGCTTTAGAATGTTTAAAGCATTGCTTTAGGCAACTTATAAATGATGCTCTCACGAGAACTTGATATCTATTGTCTATTTTTACATGCTTGAATAAAGATTTATCTATCAGAATTCAAGACATATTCCCTAACATTCTTTTATACTCTCTCATATTTTATTATGGTGTCTCTAATGGATGAGAGGTTTCTTTTGATGATTCCCGGACCTACGTTCTCTGAACAGAGTGTTTTGCTTAGCTTAGCTAGAGTTACTAGGTCTCACGTCTCAGTAGAGTTCGAGGACATCTTGAGAGAGTCTCTTGAGATGCTTAAGAAGATATTAAACACGGATGGTGAAGTGATTATAATGCCTGGAAGCGGGACTTTAGCTATGGAGTTTTCTATAGCTAACTTCGTAGAACCGGGAAGTAGAGTGCTTAACTTAGTTAGCGGGTACTTCGGCGAATACTTTATTCAAGCAACTAGAGCTAGGGGAGGAGTATCAGTAGAGATTAAGTCACAGTTAGGACGGGGGTTTAGAGGTGACGGCATTCGAGAACTAGTAGAGAAGGAAAAGACTGATGTACTCACGGTACAGCACGTAGAGACCTCAACTGGAGTAGTTAATTATATTAGGGAGATAGGTGAGGAGTTAAAGGATTCTGATACTGTCTATATAGTTGACGCTGTCGCCTCATTAGGCGGTATGGAAATAAATATGAGAGAGTGGGGGATCGACGTAGTCTTCACAGGTTCTCAGAAGGCTCTTGCCGTGCCGCCAGGCCTAGCTATAGTAGGTTTGAGTAAGAGAGCAGTAGAATTAATAGAAGGCAAGAAGAAAGATTTATTCTTTTTTGATGGGCGTAAGTGGCTAGCCATGATGAGGAGTGTGAGAAACTACTTCTCCACAATGCCTGTTAACATGATTTACGCACTAAACGAGTCACTAAAGAAGATCTTGTCAGAGGGGTTAGAGAATAGGTATTTAAGACATAAAGTGATTGCTGAGGCTATTAGGGGAGGATTAGAAGCTATGGGCTTAAATATAGTTGCGGAAAGAGAGTTCAGGTCAGACACTGTCACAGCAGTCTGGCTACCTGATAAGATAAAGTTTCAGGACCTAAGTAATGAGATGGCTAAACGTAATATAGTGATTGCTGGAGGCTTAAGTGAATTGGCAGGCAAGATCTTCAGGATAGGACACATGGGTGTAGTGAACCCTAACGACGCCATATCAACGATAGCCGCACTAGAAAGAAGTCTGCATAAGCTAAATTATCCTGTTAAATTGGGTAGCGGTGTCGAAGCAACGCAGCAAGTCCTCAGCAAATATAATTTCTGAGACACACAAGCTCTAGAAGAAGTAGGCTTACATAATATTTTAAAACCCTCATAATAAAACATTATTAGACGCCGGGGTAGCTCAGCCGGGTAGAGCGCCGGGCTGTTAACCCGGTGGTCGGAGGTTCAAATCCTCCCCCCGGCGCCTCAATAAACTGTTTCGAGTTTTGGTTTGTAGTGGTTGACAAAGATGGAAATATTTAGGAGTGTTTTCTGCGTAGGTTAATGCGTGTAGGTTGCTTAATAAGCGCATGGTGACCTAGGAGTGCCCCTGAACGTCTCTAAGCCCGATGAAACCAACCCACATGAACTCATATTAGAGCTGAAACCAACCATATTATCTCTTTCTAGTTGTTAGTAGCGTGCAGTATTAGAGCTTAAGACTCTCTTAAGTCTCACACGTGTTGGCTTGACTACAGCATCCCTATTTCCTTGCTTTTGCAGAATACGTAATGTTTATATGGGTTTCGCAGATGATGTCTGTGGTGTGGGTTTGATGTCTTCCTGGACTACAGTAGTTGAGAGCATGTTGAGAGAGGAGAGTTCTAAGATTAATGAGGTCTTAAGTCTTCGAGACTTAACACGTGAGAGCCTGATTAAGATAGGCCGTGAGATAGTGAGGAGTTCTGGCTACGTAATAACATACATTCATTCCGGCATGTGGGAAGAAGCTGAGAAGAACTTGCGTGAGTTGAGAGAAGCTTATTCTAAGTTACGTGAGGTGCTTAGCAAGCACCCATGTTATGAATTCACTAACATGGTAATTGATTACTTGAGTGAATATGCTGAAGCCGTAATCTTCTATAATCTCGTTAAGCACAGGAAGTTAGTCCTTTCTGAGGAGCTAGGTATTGACTGCGTTCCCTACGTGCTAGGCTTGCTCGACGTCGTTGGTGAACTTAAGAGATTTGTTTTAACGCTACTCTCGACTAAGAGATCACTGTCTGAAGCTAACGAATTCTTTAAGTTGATGGAGATAATATACGAGCACCTCCGACACCTAGACTACCCGGATGCAATACTACCTAATGCGAGAAGGAAAATAGATGTAGCAAGAGGAGTGATAGAGTCACTAAGGTATTTACTGGTTGAAGTGTCATTTAAAGAACATTACTCAACACAAACATGAAAAACTACGTATTAGACTCTATTACTTCTTCAAGACCCTGCCTACTGCCAACACAATGACGAATGCTAAGAGCCCTATTAAGGCTCCGAAAACTGAGTCGCCAACATATGGTTGCCCTATTAGCCTCCAGTAGACTCCAGCTATGCTACCACATACTATAGCTGCGAGGCCTGCCTCCTTAGTCACGTTCTTCAGTAAGATTCCTAAAACAAAAGGTGCGAAGGGCCCGGCTGATCTCAACATAAAAGCAAAAGTATTTATTGTTATTATGTCAAATCTTGTGAGAGCCGCTAATATCGCTAGCACCCCAACCACGACTACGCCTAATCTCGTTAGAATGAGTATCTCTCTGTCAGATGCGTTCTTCTTGATATATCTCTTCCATATATCTATTGCGAATATTGAGGAAGCACCCAGCATGTCTGAGTCAGCACTAGACATAGTTGCCGCCAGGATCGCGGCTAGAGCCACGCCTGCTATCACTTCAGGAGCATAATTTAGCATAGTCTTAGCGTATGCGTCGCTGGAGCTGATATTGGGCATAGTGCTTAAAGCAACCAAACCTATTATGGCCGGTACAAATGCGTAGAGGCCCATGAGAAGTCCTGACAGTATAGAACCCTTCAGAGCTACCTTCTCATCCTTAGAAGCTAGCGCTCTCGACACCATCTCAGCACCTGTGATGAACGTTATTATGTACATAAAGAATAAGCTTCCTATAGTACTATAACCAGCTTTAAACAAGTCCATGCTTGAAGGAGGTAAGTTACTAACTATTGAGCTCCAGCCACCAGCACCAGCTATTACGAAAGGCAACGCTATTAACATACCTAAACTTATCATAAGAAATTGAATGAAATCCGTTAATACGTCAGCCCATAATCCTCCCAGTATAGTGTAGAGTATAGTTATTATTCCAGCCAGCAGTACGCCAGTTTCGAAAGAAAGACCAGTTAACGCGGCAAATATGGTTCCCGAAGCAAGTACTTGCGAGGCTGTCAAGGTAGATAAGGATATCATCTGGAGTATAGCTGTGATTATATGTGATGGAGCTCCAAACCTCCCTGAGATTACCTCAGGCAGGGTCCAGGCTCTAGTTCTCCTCATTAAGTAGAAAATATAGGTTACCGGTATCATCGCAAGAGCTGCTGTCATGATATACCAACCAGCCGATAATCCCCACCCCCCATAAGCGCGAGCAGCAACCCCTACAGTACTACCACCTCCTATATTATTCGCCGCTAAAGATGCTGCCACGAGTAGCACACCAACTCTCCTACCAGCGAGCACTAAATCCTCTGCTGTCTTAATCCTGTACTTAGCAGCGTAAAAGCCGAGACTCAGCATAAAGGCCAGATATGCTATAACCACAATTAAAGCCCAGAAGTACAAAGTTAAGTCACCCTAGTAGTTCTAGGACTTAAAAATTATTAACATGAATTTATGTGTACGAATTAAGCATTAATGAATATTGTTCTTTACTAACACGCGCTACGTTTATTATCTTTGGTTAAAGCGTTTTAATTGTTTGTGGTCCCCCGGGAGGGATTCGAACCCCCGACCCCCCGGTCCCTGCCGGAGGGCTTATTTGGTTCTGTACCCTCCGGGGCTGACTACAGCCGGGTGCTCTACCGCTGAGCTACCGGGGGACCCAATATTTACAAGCTTTAGGGAGATTAAAAAGGTTTTCCGCGTTACTGCAATATGAGGGTGTGTTCTTAAATACTTACATGAATTCTAGTTATTATTAGGGGACTATTATATTTAGGTGGAGATCTAGAGAACCTAAGTTGAATTTGAGGAATGTCGGTAAGTTTATAACTGACTTGAAGCAACTTCATAAGAAAGTATTCTTTTACAGGTCTAGAGTTCAGGAGAACATAAATAGGCTTCAGAATAGGCTTGCTCAAGTTGAAGAGCCTTTACTGAAGAATGAGATAATACGAAACATAAAGATTTACGAGAATCTTTATAGGTCGCTCGTTAAGGTTGAGGCGTTATTGGAAGTCCTCGTAATCAAGTTAGAGACTATTGGATTCATCAATGTCACGACTAACGACATCCTAGTAGTTAAGGAGGTTCTGAATAGTATGGTGGGAGACGTTAGAGAAATTCCAGATCTTTCAGTAGTTCTTGACGACCTAGTAGATAGAGCAAACGATATCCTCGATACTTTCCCAGAATCAAGGAGTGTTCTCCTCCCCAGCGTAGAAGAGACTAAGAAGATTATTTCAGAAGCTGAAGTCATAGCTAAAGAGAAACTAAAAGAGCTTACTACGTATTAAGTAGTTAGTACGTAGTATCCTCCCTCAACCCTCAGAACTTTATTCTTAAGGAACCACTCAATAGCGTCTCTGTAGTACTCCTCCCCCACATCTATCTCATACCACTCCCTAAACTTACTTACTAGTTCTTGGAAAGTCCAAGACTTCTTGTACTTCCCTTCCTCGTTTAAAATCCTCTTAAGGAACTGGTAAGTGTCTTCTAGTCTAGTCCAGGGGTACTGGAACCATATCCACTCACGAACCTCTATGCTGTAGTAATCTGGCTTGAATTTGGCGACAGGAGATATCCACTGAAGTACTGCAACCCTCACATCACTTACGTTCCAGTTCTTACGTATGAATTCTTTAGCTAATAGTACTGAGTCGCCAGTATCCACAATATCATCGACTATCAAAACCTTACTGTTGCTTAAGTCTAGCTTGTAGGGGTACTTAATGACTGCTTTCTCCTCAGCTTTAGCTGCTTCAGTCCAGTGCTGTGACTGAATAGAAATGAGATTTTCAATCATTAAGAAATCGCAGACGAGCCTTGCCGGGACGAAACCTCCCCTAGCTATAGCTACTACAACGTCAGGTCTATAATTAGATTCCTCAATTCTCTTTGATAAGTCACGCGCCCAACTTACTATCTCCTCCCACGAGACTAGCTTAGTCTTGACTTTAGGCATTAAACACCCCAATACTATATCTTATAGTAAGCAGTATTAAAACCTGAATGACCTGCTTACTTCGTAGAAGTTAACATAAACGTGTGTAATAGGATTATGCACGTGAGAACGTATTTTATGTAGTACGTGCAATATCTTCCTCGCTTGCTAGCGAAGCACGAAAACTCAGCTATTCGCTTAAAATATTAAGACTTATTAAGACCTAGAGTAAGGTGATATTGGTGTCTAGTATTGATTTGGGGCGTCTGAAGTTAAGTGAAGTAGAAAAAGAAGCGAAGAAATTCTGGGAAGTAAATAACATACCTGCTAAGTGGAGGTCTTGGAGAGAAGGAAGACCCGTATTCTCGTTCTTGGAGGGACCGCCTACAGCGAACGGAGTCCCTCATATAGGGCATCTGAGGGGCAGAATATATAAAGACTTCGTCCTCAAATTCATGAGGTTACAAGGCTATAACGTGTGGGCTCAAGGAGGGTGGGACGAGCAAGGACTACCTGTCGAGGTAGAGACAGAGAAAAAACTAGGAATAAAACATAAGAAAGAGATAGGAGAGAAGATATCACCTGAAGAATTTATAAGAAAATGTAACGAGCTAGTAGATTACTACCTGAAGTTCTGGGAAAAGCAAGCTACTACAGATATAGCGCTGTGGCTAGACCTGGAAAACGCGTACGAGACTAGAAAACCAGAATACATAGAGCACGTATGGCACCTGATAAAGAGAGCTCACCAGGAAAACATGCTGTATGAAGGCTTCAGAGTACTCCCCTTCTGCCCTAGATGCGAGACTGTCTTAAGTGACGCGGAAGTAGACATGGGTTACGAAGAAAAGACGTCTCCCTCTATCATAGTGAAGTTTAGAGTCAAGGATGATGAGAACACTTATCTCTTAGTGTGGACTACGACGCCGTGGACGTTAATAGATAACGAGGCTGTTGCCGTAAGCCCTAAAGGCAGGTACTGCAAACTTAGCGTCAATGACGAGTTCTGGTGGGTTGCTGAGTCGAGAGTAGAGGAGGTCCTGAAGTTAGCTAAAGCTGAAGGTGAATGCGTTGAGGTAGTTTTAGGCGAGAAACTCGCCGGGCTCGAGTACGAGCACCCTCTAATTGAGGAGGTCCCCCTACATAAATCACATGACAACGCACATAAAGTATTCACCGGAGAATTCGTGTCGTTAGATGAAGGTACTGGATTAGTACACATAGCCCCTGGTCACGGTCCCGAAGACTTCGAGCTAGGTTCTAAACACGACCTGCCAATAACTAGCAACGTAGAAATTAACGGTGTGTTTAATAGTAGTGCCGGGGTCTTTCAAGGTCTCTACGTTGATGAAGCTTCAAAGAAGGTAACTCAGGTCTTAAGGAGTAAAGGGTTGCTAATTTATTCAGGTACTATAACTCACGCATACCCACATTGCTGGAGATGCCACACACCACTAATATACAGGGCTGATAGGCAGTGGTTCATAGACATAAGCAGGATAAAGAGTAACCTAGTAGATCAGCTAGAGAAAGTAAACATATTCCCGCCAAAACTTAAAGAAAGATTTACTAATTGGGTAGCTAACGCTAAAGACTGGACTCTCTCTAGGTCACGTGTTTGGGGGACCCCCCTACCTATATGGAGGTGCAGAAGTAATCAAAATAAACTCTTGGTTATTGGTAGCCTGAAAGAACTAAAAAGCTTAGCAATTAACGCAGACCAGTTTAGCGACTTTGAATTAACGCATAAGCCCTGGATAGATAAAGTCGAGATACGCACGAACGATTGTGATGAATGGGTTAGGGAACCCTTCGTAATTGATGTGTGGATTGATAGCGGAATCGCCTGGTACGCCAGCGTAGACGGTCTCAGAAACAAGGACTTATTCAGTAAGTTATTCCCCTACGACTTCATAACAGAAGGAGTAGACCAAACTAGAGGCTGGTTCTACTCACTACTAGTGACTTCTGTCATGCTCACTGGGAAAGCCCCGTACAAGAACATCTTAATTCAAGGTTTAATACTAGACAAGTACGGTCGTAAGATGTCTAAACACTTAGGTAACGTCGTTTACGCAGAGGAGGCTCTTAAGAAACATGGTGCAGACGCCTTAAGACTCTACATACTGAGTACGTATCCGCCGGGCGACCCATTCATATATAACGAGGACGAAATCAAGAACGTCATAACCTCACTAAACATAGTATGGAATGTCTTCAGGTTTGCACACACATACATGACCTTAGATAAGTTTGACCCAGAAGTCCATAAGCTGAGCGAGCTACTACAGAATGCGAGAGTAGAAGACAGGTGGATTCTCTCTAGAGTAAACACAGTAATGAGTCAGTACCTGAGTGAGTTGAAGACATATAATATACACATAGCTGTTAAGAACCTTATCTCGTTCTTCGTTGAGGACTTGAGTCACAGGTACCTCAGACTTATAAGGAGGAGAGTATGGGAAGAAGAGAGTAGCGACAGGTTCGTAGCTTATTCCGTCCTCTACTACGTCTTAAAGAGAGCTCTCAAGATGTTAGCACCTGTAACTCCACACCTAGCTGAAATACTTTGGCAGAGATTCTTCAGGTATTATGAGAAAACGTTAGAGGAAAGCATACATCTAAGCAGTCTTGAAGAAGTAGACGAAGAGTTCGTAAGTCCCGAATTAGAAGAAGCTTTCGACAAGGTTTTCAGAGCTTTTAGCACTGTTGCTGCTTTAAGGAACTCTCTAGGCCTGAAGCTGAGATGGCCTGTGAGGACAGTCTACATATCCGCTATGCAAGAAACTCTTGAAAAACTCGCGAAGCTTAATGAGATACTCAAGTTCTTAAGCAATGCTAAAGAAGTCTCTCTCGTAGAGAGCTTGCCTCCCGCATGCCAAGAAAACGAGTTCTCCACGCTGGCGTCAGACGAGTTCACGGTTTGTATGCCTAAGAAACTTGATAAAACACTGCTTAACGAAGCACTCTCACGAGAAGTAATTAGGAGGATTCAAGTAATGCGTAATAAGGCTAACCTCTACGTGGATGAGTTCATAGAAGTAGGTATAGAGACTGAAGAGACAGAACTTAAAGAAGCGTTGAACACGTTGAGAGACTACATAGCTAAAGAAGTTAGAGCCGCACACATCTATGACGAGATAACGAGCGACATGTTAATAGAAGATTGGGATATTGAAGGCATGAAAGTCAAGATAGGCATAAAGAGACTAAAAGAACTTAATTAAAGAACTAATTTCTCAGAGCACGATAAGGAGGCCTCTCTACTTAAATCACGTTTCTTCACTTGAGATGAGTGAACTTTCTCAGAGCTAATATATTACTCGTGTAAGCTAGGTGTATGTTGGGTGTGGGTGGGTGACTCGCGCAGTTTGCGAAGACCTCCGACATAGAGCGTATAAATTTATTCAAGACGTCAGCAGAGGTGTTGTGTTAGGCTCTACAGAAGTCGCTACTGGTTCATTAGAAATCATAAAAGATGCGTCGATTTTATGCAAGAACACATTTAGAGAGTTTCTAGTTGACTTTATCCCCTCAATAGTTGCTTCTAGACCGCCTTCCCAGGTAGTAGAGAATATACTTCGCAAATACCTTGAAGAATTCACTAAGCTGAAAACCGAAAAAGGGTTTGAGGAGGCTGTGGATGAGACACAAAATATCGTAGACTCTCTTATTAAAGAACTTAATCTAGTTAGGGACTTGATAGCAGAGATAGGTTCTAGGCGAATCGAGAATGGCGATACTATCTTAACACACTCTTACAGCACTACAGTGTTAAGAACTCTTGAGAAGGCTATTAAGAAAGGCCTCACTTTCAGAGTTTACGTAACTGAGTCTAGGCCTATAGGGGAGGGCAGAGTAACTGCTAGTAGCCTGAGCAAGCTAGGGATCGAGACTACGCTGATCGTAGACTCAGCTGTTAGGTATGTAATGAAACACGTGAATAAGGTGTTGGTCGGAGCGGACGCTATAGCTGTGAATGGCGCTATAGTGAATAAAGTAGGTACTTCAACAATAGCATTAGTAGCTAAGGAAGCTAGATCTCGTTTATTTGTTTTAGCTGGGATCTACAAGCTGTCTTTTGAGACAGTCTTTGGCGAATTAATAGAGCAGGTATTTCTCGAAGATATAAACCTGATTATACCTAAAGAAAAAATTCGGGAGCTCCCGAATAAGGTAAGAGTTAGCGCGCCACTATTTGATGTCACGCCTCCGGAATATATAGACGCGATAATCACAGAGAGAGGAGTCTTAGCTCCTCAAGCAATACCAGTCCTGGTTGCGAGTCTTTACGGGTGGCCTCCCAAGATCAAGTCTTTAAAAGAGTTGCTAGATGAGGTGAGCAAGAATTGAGTCCTGAGTATAAGCTTCCTAAAGAAGTAGTAGAGATTTACGAGGGCATCAAAAACATGAGTATAAGAGGGGCTGGGAAAATAGCTAAGTACGCGGTTCTTGCGTTAATGAAAGCTGCGGAAGACTTCAAGAGCGATGAAACACGTGATTTCCTTAGATACATGGAGTACGTGGGTTCTTACTTGAGGAGCTCTAGACCTACAGCAGTCTCTCTACCTAACGCTATAACGTACGTCCTAACGAGGCTAAGGAAACAAAGTATTACCTCAGTAGAAGAAGGTAAGCAAATAGTTATTAGCTCAGCCCAAGAATTCATGAGGAGAGCTGATGAAGCTCTTAAAATAATAGGTGAGTTAGGTTCTAGGCGAATCGAGAACGGCGACATCATAATGACTCACTGCCACAGCACTGCAGCCACGTCAGTAATAGCTACCGCATATAAGAAAGGAAAAATAAATGTTGTTTATGTTAAAGAGACACGCCCGGCTTTCCAAGGCTTAATCACGGCTAAAGCTCTAGCAGAGGAAGGTCTCGAAGTAGTCGTAATACCTGACTCTTCTGTAAGGTACTTCATGAAGAAGGTAGATAAGGTCGTAGTAGGAGCTGACACCGTAGCAGCCAACGGAGCAGTAGTCAATAAGATAGGGACGTCTCTGGTGGCCCTAGCAGCCAAAGAAGCAAGAGTTCGTTTTTACGTTGCGACAGAAACCTTCAAGTTTAGCCCCTACACACTACTAGGAGAGTTAGTCCCCATAGAGGTTAGAGACCCTAGAGAAGTAGTTGATGATGAGTGGATGAAAGAAAATAAGAATGTGAAGATATTTAACCCAGTCTTCGACGTCACGCCCCCAGAATATATAGACGCGATAATCACAGAGAGAGGAGTAATACCCCCGCAAGCCGCACTACTACTGCTAATCGAAGACTACGGTACTGAGTTGAGAGAAGTAGGAGTAAATATTCCGACGGCGTGGGAAGAATAACCGCACTTAACAATGCTTTAAATTCAGAGCACTATCGTTCTTATGTTCAGCTTGTTTGTAACGTAGTCTGCAAACACTTTACTCTGAGAGCTTCTCGCGTTATTAACTACAAGCAACTTGGGTCTCGAGCGATCCACGTACTCAATTAAGCCTTTAAAATCGGAATGGTCGCTGAAAGCTACTAAGTAGCTGTTGCTCCCGACCCTCCTGTAGGGCTTCTTGAATTCCCAGCCACTAAGCGTCACGTGACTCACTCTACTATTTTCTTTGAGTCTAGGATAGCTAGTTGAGTGAGTTAAGTAGACATACCAACCGTCTCTTACAACTTCCATGCCCTCACGTGAATTTATATGGAAGTACTCACCGAACCTCATCCCGTATTTTTCAGCGATCTTAGACAGTGAGTACTGTTTATGGCTGAGGACGAAAGGAGCTATAACACCGCGTTCACGCAGAACCTGCATCACTTCCTGAACTTTACCGTAGTAAGCGTATAAGTGTACAGGACCCTTGCTAAGCAACTCATTAATCAGGTCTGCTAAGATAGTCTCAATAAAATCATCGAATTCCCTAATGTATGAGGGATGACCATACACAGCATCTATGACTAACACGTCAGGTTGGATGACTTCAGTACCCCTACCAACCTTCTTAAAGTCGCTCGTGTACCCTATAGTTGTGTTGTCTTCATACTCGACTAGCACCTGCGCTGTTCCAGGTATGTGGACAGCCTTCTTAAAAACTAGTCTAAGACCTCCTACTTCGTAAGGTTGGTCATAATTAAGCGGAACAAACAATGATGAGTCGTTAAATTCTGTCACTACAGAGAGCCACTCGAGAGTAAGCGGTGTACCAACTATCTTCTGTCTGCGTCTCACTGATTCAGTAAGTCTTACTATATGATCTCTATGAACGTGAGTCACTATTCTCTCGTGAGAATCCTCGTGCCCGTCAATAACTACAGACTCATTAACTGATATGCCTCCGTGGTCGTTCACTCTGATCAAAGCTTTCTCCAGAAGTGACTCGACACTCACTGAGTATCCCTGCCAAGATTATTAGAGAAGAGCAAAATTAATAAAAGCAAATCTGCTGGAAAATTCTTGAGACCTGATTAAGTCATTATGTAGCCTCAGATTACTGTCTCGTAGTAAGTGGCTAATACCTTTCTTAACTCTTCAATGTCTGGATTTATTGTTGGTGCGTCACCAACTACTTCTCTCACCACGTCTGGGTCTTTTAGCCCGTGCCCCGTTATCAACACTACTACCTCCTCATCCTTGTCTATAAGCTTGTCCTGAAGAGCCTTCATAAGTCCGGCTAAAGACGCTGCCCCAGATGGCTCAGCAAATACTCCCTCAGTACTAGCCAGAGCCTTCATAGCTTCAACAATCAGAGAATCTTCAACTTCTTCTGCCTTGCCTCTAGTGACTTGAAGAGCTGCTAGTCCTGCGTCACCATCCCAGGGGTATGGGTCTTCAAGACCCCAGGCTATAGTGTGTGGGTGGTCCCAGGGGCGTATATTGAAGGGGTCTTGTTTTTCTTTGAAAGCTCTGACGAACGGCGGGTTACCTGTTGACTGCACAGCAAACAACTTAGGATACTCATTAATTAGACCTAATTCTATGTAGTCTCTGAATCCCTTCCAAACACCAGTCAACAGTGAAGCAGCACCTACTGGGACAAAAACCCAGTCTGGCGTCACCCAATTCATTTGCTCTACTATCTCGTAAGAGATTGTTTTAGAGCCCTCTATCTGGTACGGGTTGAAGGGACCGAAGCTAGGTGACGGGAAGAATCCGAATTTCTCGTAAGCTAGCTTCATCATCTTGACTGTAGGGTCTTCTCTGCCGAGACCCCGCACCTTAACTACCTTAGCTCCGTAGAAAAGTAGCTGGGCTATCTTACTATAACTAGCTTGCTCTATGACGAAAGCATAGACCTCCATTCCAGTCCTGGCAGCGTAAGCTGATAAAGCAACTGCCGCGTTTCCTGATGAGGCGGTAACTAACTTGCTATAGCCGAATTCTTTAGCAACGCTGACAGCAACTGACATGCCGCGATCTTTATAGGATGCTGTCGGGTTTCTAGTCTCGTCTTTAATCCATAAAGACTTAACGCCGAGCTTCTCAGCAAGTCTTCGAGCTTTAATTAACGGGGTAGCTCCCTCATTAAGTGTGACGATGTTTTCACTGTTTTGGGGCGGTAGCAAGTCAAAGTATTTCCATTGACTAGTTAGAGGCTTCTTGCTGACGTAATCTCTAGTATAGAAATTCTTGAGTGCTTCATAATCGTAGTTTATGTCTAGCCGACCTAAGTCGTTCTTTAAGCACAGGGATGGCTTGTCCTCATACTTGTAGGTAGTGCCGCAACGAGAACAAGTGAGGTTCTTTATGTATTTTGACATACTGTTCTAGCCTCCACACAAGTAGTTACTGAAGGCTTTTTAGTATGACTTAAACTAAGCAAGATATACTGCTTGATTTGCTCTTCCATATTTTAAAGAAAAACTTACTTAATCTAAATTAAATGTTCTCGCTATACCCAGTAATTTGCTGGGAAGTGAATAGCTCTTGTGGGGCACACAGTAGTGCAGACGCCGCAACCGTAACACTTACTAGTATCGACGACAGCCACTCTAGTGTTGCCTTTAGGAAGCACGTGTACGGCGTCGTAAGTGCATGACTGCTCGCAGAGACCGCAAGCAATACATTTTTCTTCTGAAACTACGGGATTCTTAACTTCATACCACCCGGCTAGCTCGGGCTTGAGGTGCTTTAACGCAATACCTCTTATATCTTCTATGCTTGAGTAGCCATGCTCCTTCAACCACTTAGCAACACCCTCAGCTAATCTCCTGAATACTTGAGGACCTTCTAGTATGGCTTGAGTACAGACTTGAACGGCTGTAGCGCCTGCCATAACGTACTCAATCACGTCTTCAGGCTGAGAAATCCCTCCAACCCCAATTACAGGCAACTTACTTATTTTTGCTATCTCAGCTACTACGGCGACTCCTAGAGGTTTTATAGCAGGTCCCGAGAGCCACCCGTGTCCGTTAGGCCCTCCCATAATAGGTCTTCCGCTCTCTACGTCTATGTGTAGTGTGGGGCCTATAGTGTTTATCGCTACGACACCGTCAACACCTACCTTCTCAAGCTCTCTTATCATTTCTTTAAGACCTATTAGATGAGGGCTTAACTTAGGGAATACCGGGACTTCCACAACTTCTTTCAGTGCTTTAGCTGACTCAACGACAGGCTTATACTCAAAGCCCACATAATGTGTTGAGAACTCAATACCTTGAGCACCTGCCTTCACAGCTTTAGGACCTAACTCTCTGAGTTCGTGCGCCCAGTACCCTAAGCTAGCTATAAGTGGTATTCCGTGCTTCTCGGCAACTCTCCTAGCGTAAGGTAACTCCACGTTAAACCACTGCTCGGGCGGCAAGTCAGACCAGAGCTCAGCGTTTAAGAATCCATAGTATGCTCCTCTAACATTTACTATCTTAGTTACTAGTTTTCCGTTCTCGTATTTAGGCGACATTAACCCTAAATACCCTCTATTAATGACGCCCATGTGAGGTCTCGGGACTTTAGCCGGCTTAATACCTATAGTCTTAGCTACTAAGCCTCCAGCACCACCCTCAGCAAGCAACTCCATAGCTTTGCCATCTCTTGATATAGGACATGCGGAGTTCAGTATCGGGTTCCTGAATTTTAGACCAGCTATCTCAACAGATATTTCTACACTCATGTGACATCACCTAATAAACTCAGGGCTTGAGCCACTCAATCTTGTATTTAATTTCCATAGATAGCATCCTGTCCCAAAGTCTGTTTATGACTTTCTCAGAATAGTCAATAACTTTATCTAAGTCAACAGTTACTAGACGCCTCTCTTTAGTGACCCACTTACCCCTAACTAAGACTCCCCACACATCCTTACCACTAAATGTGTTGACTAAGTGTCCATACACAGTCCTCTCGTCAAGAGGAGTATGCGTGAATTCAGGCACTAATATGGTTATGTCAGCGTCTTTACCTACTTCTATAGAACCTATCTTATCGTGAACATTAAGAGCTCTGGCAGCATCGATAGTAGCCATCTCAACAACCTTGAGGGGGCTCATCAACCTAGGGTCTTTATTCACTACCTTATGAACTAAGTAAGTTGACCTCATGTTCTCGAAAACATCCATTACATACCCATCGTTACCTATACCTACAGTCATTCCTAGCGACAACATCTTAGGTATTGGAGGGACTCCAACCCCGTTTATCATGTTACTCATAGCGTTGTGCGCTATCTTAACGTCATGTTGTTTCAGTATCATTAATTCGTCCTCAGTAACCTGAACACCGTGAATAGCGAGAAACCTTGGCGACAAGAATCCTATGTCTCTCAACCTCTCTACAGGTCTCTTACCGTACCGTTCAATACTGTGGTAGACGTCAATGAGTCCTTCCTCTAAGTGCATAGCGTATATAGTCCCATACTTATCAGCCAATTCTCTAGTCTTAATCAAGACATCATCAGTGACTGTGAAAGACGCATGTAGGGTGAAAACACCCTTAACGTTACTGTCAGGACTGCCGTGAGTTTTCCTGACGAACCTCTCGTTCTCTGCTATACCATCATAGCCTTCACTCAAACTCCTCCTCTGAGTTACTGAGAAGCCTGCAAAGCCTCTTAAACCAACTTCAACAACCCCCTTCTCTACATAGTCTAATGAATTCTGGATTATGTTGGGAGCATCTAGCAAGTCCTTAAAGAAAGTTGTTCCAGTCCTGGCGAAAAGTATAGACCCTAACAAAGCACTAACGTAAACGTCATCATACGTGAGAGACTCGTCAAGTGCCCACCAAATCCTTTGTAAATTCTGCTGGAAATCTGACGGCGCCTCAATCACGCCAAACCAGGGCGAGCCAGTCAGGAGGAGTCCATAGAAATGTGTGTGAGCACACACGAAACCCGGAGTCACGACACTCCTCTTCAGCTCTACATACTCTTCGGCGGCATACTTACTCCTGCCGTCACCTAAACCAACATCAACTATCTTGCCATCCCTAACAGCAATAAAGCCTCGCGGAATAACGTCTCTCGTGGAATTCATTGTGACTATCAAAGCATTATTTATTAGTAAATCTACCTTTTCCAAGCAAAACACACCAATGAGTAGTTTATTAAGGCAGTTTTAAACAAGTATTTATATATTTCAGAGAAAACTCTTAAGAATTTAAAAAACGCTTAAGTTAAGTGTTTAGATTATTTACGAAAATCATTAAGCTACTAGATAGGCAGTATTGTAGTTCCTGAGAGACCCTTTATTACTTCGTAGCCTTTATATAGGTGACCTATCATAGCTTTCTTACCGCCGTTCTTTATGAACCTTATCGCAGCTAGTACTTTGGGCCCCATAGAACCTGGAGCAAAGTGTCCTTCCTTATAGTATTTCTCTAACTCAGACACCATTACTACATCTAACTTCTTCTGGTCTGGCTTGCCGAAGTTCAGGTATACACCGTCTACGTCTGTCAATATCGCTAGGGTTCCTACCCCGAGAGACGTGGCTAAAACCTCACCAGCTAAATCCTTGTCGATTACTGCCTCAACGCCTTGCAGAGTGTTGTCATCGTTCCTAACTATAGGTATTCCGCCACCACCAGAAGCTACGACTATCCACCCATCATCAACTAACCTCTTTATAGCGGCTACTTCCACGTTATTGAACGGATTCGGTGATGGGACTACTCTCCTGTACCCGCCTCTAGGGTCAGGTTTAAAGACCCAGCCTTTCTCAGCAGCTAACTTCTTAGCTTCCTCCTCAGTATACCAGCTCCCCACATACTTAGTAGGATTACTCCATGCCGGGTCGTCTCTCCGCACTTCAACTTGATTAACTACAGCTACAACTCCCTTAACGGAGTCTCTAACACCCTCCCTGATTAGCACGTTGCTTATTGACTGAGCTAGTAAGTAACCTAACCACCCTTGAGTCATAGCACCTGCTATATCCATAGTTAAAGGAGGTATCCTGTCTTTAGACCTCTCCATCCACTCCATTATAATACCTACTTGAGGGCCGTTCCCGTGAGTGACGACAACTCTATACCCCTCCTTAACTATCCTCACAATAGTTTCTGCAGCTCTATAAGCGTTTCTCCAATAGTCTTCAGGAGTTCCTTTATCTCCCTTGCTCTGGAACGCGTTACCACCTAACGCGATTAGTATGTATCTCTCGTCCCTAGTCAACTACCTATAACACCTCACTCGTACTTGCTTCCCATGACCATAGCCATTACGGCTTTCTGCACGTGTAGTCTGTTCTCAGCTTCTTCGAAGTATAGTGACTTCTCGTAGGTGTCTAGTACTTCGTCTGTTACTTCTTGCCCTCTGTCTGCTGGACCGCAGTGCATGTAGTATGGTTTCCCTGCTTCTTCTAGGAGGTCCATCGTCACTATCCAGTTCTTGAATTTGTTTTGGTACTCCATAGCTTCTTCTTTATGTACTTTGCCGTCAGCACTGAAGGGTGGGAAGAATCCTTTAGGACTCCATGCCTTCGGGTATACGAAGGTCGCGCCCTCGAAAGCTTCTCTCATGTCGTAAGTTACCTTAACAGAACCGCCGTAACGGTCAGCTAATTCCCTAACTTTCTGCATTATGTTATCCATTAACTCAAACCCCGGTGGGTGAGCGATCCAGACTTCAGCACCCATCATAGCAGCCATGATTGCCACGTCTTGAGGAACAGCTAGAGGCTTAAGGCCGCCGGAGTAAGCGTAAGAAACCACGAACTTCTTACCTCTCAGGTTAGGCACTACGTCTAGAGCAGCCTTAATATCAGCTAAAGACTGGAACGGGTGGAATATGTCGTCTTCCATGTTGAGGACGGGTATAGTAGCCCACTTAGCGAATTCCTCAATTACTCTATGACCCCTCCCTATAATCCACTTAGCTGCGTCAGCATAGATCCTTATAGCAATCCCGTTCCCATACCTACTTAAAACCCTAGCAACATCGCTTATAGCTTCAGTCTTGTAGGGCTCCATATCTTCTGGGAGCGTCGGCGTGTAGACGTCTTGAGGACTGAGGAAGTGTGCATGACCACCCAACTGAGACATGCCTGCCTCAAAACTATTCCTAGTCCTTAAAGACCTATTATAGAAGAACATAAAGAGTGTCTGTCCCTTCAGGTAGGGTGTAGGAACTTTAGCCTTAAACTTCCTTTCTAGGTCTCTAGCAGCCTCAATAATCAACTTTATGTCTTCCTGAGTCCTCTCCAGGTTTGAGAGGTAGTCCTGACCCTCCCAAATACCTACATACCAGGGCTTACCCAAACACGTCACCACATTAACTCATTAATAATACCATCTTTTAAACTTAGCTACATTAGTTTCAGTAAAACGTTATTTTCGTTAAATAGATAAAGTTGATATATTTTTATACGAATTCTAATTAAACATTATTTGAGTCCAGCCATTGTTAGGGCTAGGACAGCCATCTTAGTCCATAAGCCGTTCTCTGCTTGTTCGTAGAGAACTGATCTCGGGCTGTCAACTACTTCATCATCTGCTTCAGCGTTTCTGAAGATAGGCATCACATGCATTAAGACTCCAGACTTATCCATGAGTTCCATCAACTCTTTAGTGACTCTCCAATCTTTGAATTTCTCGTAGTTCTTTAGTTCTTCTTGTCCGTATTTGCTGTAACCTAACTCTTGAAGAGTTCTTGACGCCCAGTTCCTTGGGAATACGGCGTTAGCCCCTCTTAAAGCCTCCCTATAATCATTACTGAACTCTACAACAGAGCCTGAATTCTTAGCGTTCTCCTTAGCCCACTCAACGACGTCAGGGAATAACTCGTAGCCCGGTGGATACACTACGGTGACGTCAACACCCATTCTAGTAAACATTAGGAGGTCTTCGTTAATACTGCAAGGACCTCTGACGACTGGAGAGTAAGCCCACATTATGACGTACTTCTTACCTCTAGGATTAGGAAATATTTCCTCGAATGTCATGTAGTCGGCTAAGGCCTGCGTCGGGTGAAACTGGTCGTCAGCCATGTTAATCACAGGTATTTTAACGTTTTTAGCAACTTCACGTATTAACTGATTTCCTGCGCCGTGTTTGTAGTCTATAGCCTTATCAAGTATTCTTATACCTAAGCCGTGACCATACCTCTCATACATCGCAGCCACGTCCTTGACTGCTTCACCCTCCCCAATACGCGTTTCCTGAGCTCCTATGTACTGTGCATGACCGCCTAAGTAAGTCATGCCTGCCTCGAAAGCTGCTCTAGTTCTTGTCGAGCCGGCAAAGAACAACATAAAGAAAGTTTTTCTCTCGAGGATAGGCGGTATCTTGCTTACGCCATAGTAGTGAGCAACCCACTTAAACTCTTTAGCAAGGTTTAGTGCTATTCTTAACTCGTCAACACTCCACTCCTGAGTTGTTATTAAGTCCTTACCTGTTAACTCATAAACCAGGTTCCTCAAGCTAGGTACCTCATATACTGCACTCACACAAATATTAAAACAATTATTTCATTAGAGTGATGTTATATGTTGAAATACCTACTCAGAAAAACTGAGGAGCCTATGATACTAAGCAAATTAATCGTTAACGTATAGAGTCTTGAGAGACTACTCTGTTTCTCAGTCTTGCGTACGTGCTACGCAGGTCTTCAGGCATTACTTTAGTCCCAGCGATTACCGGCATGAAGTTAGTATCTCCTAACCATCTCGGAACTACGTGAACGTGGACGTGTGACTCAACACCTGCTCCAGCAACCCTCCCCACGTTTACCCCTATGTTGTAGCCTTGCGGGCTGTATTCCTGATCGATAGCCTTAATAACCCTAGAGAGAACTTCAAACAAGTCTAAAACCTCCTCACGTGTCAGCTGCTCTAACCTAGCAACATGTCTGACTGGCGCTATCATGACGTGCGCGGTGTTGTACGGGAATATATTGAGCATGGCGATGCTGTGCTCAGACCTCATCACGACGTAATTCTCTTCGTCACCCCCCTTAACTGCCTTACAGAATATACACTCTTCTGACGAGCCCCTAACTATGTAACTCATCCTCCAAGGAGCCCACAAGACTTTCAAGGCGTGCCCACACATCAATACTCACTACCAAAGAATAACTCACGTTAAAGGAATTATAAGACGAAGAAGAGACTCAGGAGTCATTAATGCCGCCACATAACCGAGCAAGTAAAATACTATCTGGGGTAGTCCGGGAGTAACCCATACTAGGTCATCAGCTTTGAGAATTCCTTTCTCCAGCAACTCTCTCACACTACTCTTTATTTTCTCCTCGTAAGTCTCATCCATAGAAAACGACGCGCGACACTCAAATAGAGTCTCTTGCTGTTCTACCGGGATCGTGAGTAAATACGTGAACTTTGAGTTAAGGAAAGAACTCACCTTCTTAGGACGCCCCAACAATAGTAGCATAGTCTTACTACCCCTAACGCACTTAAGCTCCTTATAATGCCTGAGGTTCCTTAAGCCGTAAATCAAGTTACTCAGCACCAATACTACGGGAATGACTAGCGAATACACGAGAGTCAAGTAAGTCAGTGGCTTGGGGAAAATCCTCGGGTGTGCTAGGGTCACTACTAACAAGGCTAGGAAGTCAGCCCCACCCATCATATCAAGTAACGCGAAAACTAAAACTAGTAGGGCAGGTATAGAAGCAAGCACTAGCTGTAGTAAGTCGTAATTACCTAACAACAAATTAATCGCGACTGAGAGGAGTGCCGCAGGAACCCATACATACTCTTTCACTTCTCTAGTTCTGAGGTCTGATATAGACGCGTACGAAAGAGTAGCTAAGACAGCGAAAACTAACACTAGTTCTTCAAGACTCAATACTTACTCCTCAGCGTCTCTGATTCCTTCCTCAGTAATTACGAAGACCGCCTCACCTTCCGGTAAGTGAGGAGCGTCAACAACTCTAGCTATCCTCTTATTGCCTCTACCTTTCCTTAACTGAACCCTGACTCCCGGTGCGTGAGCTAGCACGTGACCTCCTACAGCCTGTGTGGGGTCACCGTAATAAAGGTCTGGCCTAGCCATGACTTGATTAGTCACGACTACAGCTATGTCGAAAGCCTCAGCTATCCTAGCTAAGTCATGTAAGTGTTTGTTAAGCTTCTGTTGTCTGACGGCTAGAGTCTCTCTACCGGTATACTCTGCTCTGAAGTGACTTATGACCGAATCTATCACGAGCAACTTTATGTTCTCATTAGGCAGCAGCTCGTTAGTAGCTTCCTCAACTAACGATATCTGGTGATCACTGTTTATCGCTCTAGCCCATATGATGTTCCTCATAGCGACTTCAGGGTCTAGCCCGACCCCCTTAGCCATAGCTTCTATCCTCTCCCACCTGAACGTGCCTTCAGTATCTATATACAGCGCTTTCCCGTTTAGCCCGCCACGTTCTTCAGGTAACTGGACGTTGACTGCTAACTGATGACATATGTTTGTCTTGCCGGTCCCGTACTCGCCGAAGAGTTCAGTAATAGACTTAGTCTCAATACCTCCCCCTAACAGAGCGTCTAAGCTCCTTGAGCCAGTAGTAATCCTCCCTATCTTAGCTCTCTCTATCCTCAGCTCAAGGGCTGTCTTAAACTTAAGTCCTAGCAAGTCTCTCGCTTTAACAACTATTCTCTGAGCTGTCGGTAACGGTATACCAGCTATGCTAGCGAGTTCGGCCGAGTTAGCAGCAGCTATAGATTCAAGAGTCTTGAAACCAGCTTCCATCAACTTCGAAAGAACTGTTGGAGTGAGCTCTAAGTCTTCTATTGAAGCTATCTTCTTGTTTGAAGGTCTAGACTCGCCCAACCTCACCCACCACTTTTTATAAGTTATTAACTACCTATTAAATTCAATCATACGCTAAAGTTGCGTGACCTAATTCACAACACCTATTTTAGACTATCAACTAAAATACTTAGGGTGAGTATTTTGAAGACTCTGCTAATACACGCTGAGTCGTTCGCGACTAAGACGACAGAAAAAGCACTTGAAGAAGCTGAGGAAATACCTGGCGAGTACTCAGTCGAGCTCAGGAATGTCTTAGTAGTCTTCACTACAGTTGAGGACGGGGACTCAAGAAACTTAGTTAAGCTAGCGTCAGATTTTGTGAGAGACCTTAAAGAACTAGTGCTTAAGCTGAAGCCCGCCACCATAATTTTATACCCCTACGCTCACCTCTCAAGAAATCTTGCAAAACCTCGTGAAGCTCTAGAAGTGCTTAAGTTTCTTGAGAAAACCTTGCAAGAAGAGGTTAAAGAGATACCCGTGTATCGAGCTCCTTTCGGGTGGTATAAGCAGTTCTCTATCAACTGTTACGGACACCCCCTCTCAGAACTTTCAAGAGAGTATAGGGTTAGAGAAGAATTCATAACTACAGGATATAATGAGTGTTTAGTATCTAGTAAGACTGTCGGCACATACGAGCTAACGCCAGACTCAAGGTACGTGAAGACTATGAAATGGGTTCTGAGTAAGCATAAGTGTTTAGACGTGGTTGCAGCGCGGTGGAGACCTAGCGAAAGAATCAATGAAATACTAAGTAAATTCCGGTTTAAGCTAGTAGAAGATATTGGGTTAAGACTTCATAGACTGGACCCAGCCCTAATAATTGAAGACAAGCTACTTGAGTTGAGTGAGTCAATCATCAACGAGCTTAAGCAAACACACGACCTACACGGAGAAAAAATAGTAACTCAAGGTTACTCGAAAGACTCGGGAAAAAGCGAAGAGTTTCTGTGTTTCACTACAGTCGAAGACCTTAAACACTGCGTTAGTAGTGAAGCTACTTCAGACCATATTAAGACACTGATAGAGTTAGACGTTCTTAGAGAGAGGAATAGCTACTACTTCTATGAGGTAGTGAGTGTCTTGAAAGAGCCTAAGCCAACCGACTTCAGAAACTACCTAACATGTTTAAGGAAACCTCAGTTGACTGTGTTGCTGAATAGCGAGAGAGAAGCTCTCAACTTATTAAGAGACCTCTTAAGTCATGTGCTGAGAAAATTAAAGAAAATCGAGTTACTAGATAGCTTAGTGCCTGTCTTTATAGTCAGTCAAAAAATATTTGAGGAAGGCATACAGAACTCCCTAAATGAAGTCTTTAATGAGTTCTATGAGGAGTTGCTAGTAGTAGTTAAGAAAGACAAGACGCCGTGGGAACTAGCAGTAGAGGTCTATTACATAGACTCAACCGAAACACCAACACTACTGACTAAGACTTCCTTATGGGCATCTACTCACGAACTTTCAGAGCCTAGCCATAAGCACGTAGTCACTCTAGCGTCAGAATTACTGGGTCCTCTTGAAGTCCTTGTGTATGCTTTAATAGATAAGGCTCATAAAACAGAGTTAGCTGGCAAAACACCTTACATACCAGCATTCTTAATGCCTACGCAAGTTAGGATAATACCTGTAAGTAAAGACCACGCAGGATATGCAGAGCTCATTGCAAGTAGATTGCGTGACGCGGGAGTTAAAGCAGACATAGACTATAGGGAGGTTGGGTTAGGTAAGAAGATACGAGACGCAGGAATTAATTGGATACCATACATAGTAGTAGTTGGTGATAGAGAAAAAGAAAGTGAGACTGTTAATGTGAGGATACGCAGTACAGGCTTACAGAAATCAATGAGAATCGATGAATTCGTAGAATTCGTGAAAGCGGCTCTTTCGTGAGGCAAGATTTAAATACCTTTCCATTGCTGAAGCCGTGAGGGCGTGATTTATAATTGCTGAAGAAATAGAAATTGTTAGTGATGAGTGTCGCCCGACTGATTAAATGATGCAAATGAACCTCCACTGAACTTGTAGATGCTACAGTGTTATTCGGAAGGTTCTATGATCTCGTGATATGTATTCTTACCGCATACTCTACAGTAATGATATAACTGGGTGAATTCGCTTAAATCGTAACTCACATTAAGAATCCACACATTACCGCATTCCTTGCACTTAATTCTCCAAGGACTCACTAAGTCACCCCACAAGGAGAATGCGAGAAAGTATTTAAAAACTCTGGTGTTATTCAGTAAGTGATGAGCTAAGGTGGGCCCGTAGCTCAGCTAGGCAGAGCGGCGGGCTCCAGTCCTCTACGGGTCTGCAGACCGAAAGGGATGATAGGAAAGCTTGAGGTGAGACCCGTAGGTCGGGGGTTCAAGTCCCCCCGGGCCCACCACATAACGGGGGACAGGGCTCCTAACAAACCAGAATCGTTTCCTGTTAACTCTTTACTTCCTTAGTACTGAAGTCTTTTCTCCAGTACTCTGTGAGTCTCTTACGCTTTAGTTCTCTTACTTTCTTGTTAAGAAATCTGTACACTGTTGAGTGTTCTCTTCCTTGAATAAGCATTTCTATCGCTTCTCTGGCTAGATACGCTCCCTCGTAATCCCCGATAATAGCTACTAAATCATCATAAACACTTATGTAAGTTCCCGTCAGCTGCTCTATGTTTGTTCTTACTTTTCCCTCCTCACCTATGACTCTTGCTTTAACTCTGTAGAGATGACTCTGTGAATCTCCTATAACTTCTTTTAAGTTTATGATTATTAGTACCATGTCTTCATCTAATAACCTCAACGCCCTCTCAGGACTGAAGCCTGCGTCAATAGCTTTAATAAAGTCTGAAGCTCTCAATACCATCTCAATAGGTGTCTCAGGAGTCGCCGCCTCAATTACTACGCTACTGTTTAAACTGTCGACACTCACGATCGTTTGAGTCCTATTCTCAAGATCTCTTAATGTCTTACCACCCTCACCTATCAACACGCCGAGCCTCTCAGGTCTCACATTTAAATACACTCTCCTCAAACCTTGAGGTACCCTGCCCGCACTACTCATCCACTAAACACCAGCCCACTACTAAGTACCTAATATTATATTTTGCTGGGTTCATAAGCCTTCAAGACCATCTACTAGGTCTTGACTTTCTTTCTGTCCTGAAGAATAGGGCCCCGCGTGTAAACCTTACGTGAAACTTGAAGCATTGCTTAAGACTAGCTCAGTATTCTTATTCTAATTCTAGCTTGCTTGTTTTTCCGGTGATGTACTCAAGGACATTACTTAGTGTGGGGGTATTGACTCCCACGTACTCGAAGAACCTGATTATGTTTCTTAAGTCTCTCTGTAGCAGATTCGTGGCGTTAGGGTGTGTGATGGGTACTGCCTGACTAACGTCTATTATGTAGTGTCTCTTGTTCCATATCATTACGTTATACTCGCTCAGATCTCCGTGTACTAACTTAGCTTTTAAGTAAGCTTTTCTAACGTCCTCGATGATTTGCTGAAAGATTGTTGAGTACTCCTCCGCAGTTAGGTTAGTTTCTTTTAGTAGGGGTGCTCTTACGCCGTCATCTCCTATGAATTCCATAACCAACACATTCTCGTACTGGTCTATGGGTTCAGGCACGGAAACTCCCGCCTTAAAAAGCTCAGTAAAGTTGTTGAATTCTTTCTTAGCCCACAAAATGACTAGCTTCCTAGTAGACTTAGGTATGCTTTTGTCAAATCTGTAATCACCTATTATGTACCTCATCATGCCTTTCCTGAATTCCGCTGATGACGTCAAGTATATCTTGACTGCTAAATCACGTCCCTCAGGTCCTTTACCCCAGTAAACTCTTGATTCCTTACCAGCGCTGACGACTCCCTTAAGGTCACGTATCACTCCCTTCCTCATCAGCTTAAGAACTGCTTGAACAGTTGCTCTATCAAAAACTTCTTCTACAGTCTCGAACAAGTCCTCATCTATTATCTTACGTTCTTTATCTCTGACTCTAAAAAACGCGTCGATTGCTGAGTCTTCAGGCTCTCCACGCGATATTAAAGCTCACCCACACCCTCAGTTAGTGAAGGGTCTAAGAACCCCATCTCAATAAGCTTCTTCTTCTCATCTCTCCCGTACTTGTATAGGATGTCTCCCCTACCCTCGTCAAACTCCCACTTACCGACTAAGACTACATCTTTAACGTTTATCCAAACTTTATGCCTGAGTTTCCCAGGTATTCTCAGCTTCCGCTCTTTCCCGTCCATACATATGGCTTTCACGTAGTTGCCTCCCATAGGCTCGGTAACTACGCAAACTACAGTACCTTCATCAGGGTTAGGGTAAGGAGTTTCCGAGACTGCGTCAACCTTCTTCTTGCCCAACACACCACCTCTATATTAATAAGTAAGAAACTATTTAAGAAGAATGAAACCCAACGTAAGTCTATTATCTCCCTGCTAGCCGCTTAACATAATTTGAGCCCCTATACGTTATTATCTGGATCCTCTCTCCAACACTCAAGTACTTAGGGAAGCTAGTCTTGACTGTCGCTCCCTCCTCACATCTAGCAATGACTTCATAGTTTTTGAAGTCTGTCACCACACACTCGCTGACCGCGTAATCTTCAGAACTTAACAGTCTGAACTCGTCTCTGGTTAAGGATTTCACGCCTATCTTCAAGACTTCATCCCTAGCTAGGTCTCTTAGAACTAGCTTGTCTTTCTGGATGCTGAGGACCTCCATTAGTGAATCCCTAAAATCTATTAAGTCTCCGGGAACTAACTGAGGAATTCTCAACACTATGGATAACTTGCCGTGTCTCTTACCTCTTACTATCCCGTGGAGTTTCCACGATTCCTTGACATACCCTCCAAGCATGCCTTGCAAGTAGCTTGCTGCTTGCCGAGCTACCGATACGTTACTAAACTTTACGTTTATTCCTTCACGTAATTCCTCATAGTCTGTTATGTTGCTACTAATGCTCCTCACGCTACCTATCAACTTAGCTATCCTCTTCTTCACCCCTTCCGTAGGTTCTCCCACAAATCTTATCTGTAGTACAGCTTCGTAGTCTCTAGTCTTAACACTCAAGCACTTAGGACATAACCTAGCGTCTATCTTGTAACTAACTATGAATGCTTGCTCTACAGATTTGCCAGCAAATGAAGACTTTATGAGCAACTCCGCACGATTGTTGCCAGTACTCAAAACCGCTACCTGAATATCTTTGAATGCCGGGTGAGTCTTCCCCTTCTTTATCACAGCCTCATCAATATAGTATCGTATTAGTTCTTCGTCATTTCCCGTGGAAGGTATCCATGAACCACTCATGTAGAGAGACCCGCAAACAGGACATCTTACTAAAGCTATCTTATCAGGGACACTTACTATAGGTCTCTCTCTAACGAAGCAATCTACGCATAAGCCATCGATTAACGGTTCATTACTGGTCTCCCTCTTCCCACACCTCAAGCAAAACCTGCCAGCAAAACTCATAACCTAACCACCTGAGCGTAAGGCACGCCACTCACCCTAAGTATAGCGTCGGGATGCACTAACCCTTCTTCAACGGCTCTGCTTACGGAGGCCTCACCCGCGAGAACAACTATGGAAGCATTCCTTGCGTGATGCATAGCTTCGTTTAGGGTAGTTAAAAACCCCTTAAAAAACTCTTCATTCACGTGCAACACGACATTACCTTCCTGAAATTTTTTCCCTAGAAGTTCTTCATCACATATAGCTACTATCTCCCTAAAGTCTTGAGATATGTCGGTAGTAGCGTGTATCTTCACATAAACCATTACTTGAGACTCAGAACCTCCTTCAAGACTTGAAGACTCGTCTTTACTCAAGACGCTCAAACCTCGTGATTCTTAGAAAGCTTCCCAATATCGGGACTAGATGAGGGTGGGGAACTCAGGAACTACACCCCTCACACAGGCTTTACAGGAGCTTCAGCGCCACAAGCTAAGCACCTTATTACCCATATCTTGCCTTGCTTCCTCAACTCAGTCTGGTAAGAACCGCAAGTCTTGCAGATGACGTAGCTGTCCAGAAATCTCTTAAACAGCGCGTTAATAGTTTGTGATGAAACACGCGAGTATATAGTGAATACTCCGGACTCGTCTATAGTCCCTCTAGCAGCTAACTCTTTAAGGAGGTACCTAGCACACACCTTAGGCTCTCTCAAGATAACGTCGCAAACAGTCTTGAAATTCTTAATTTGTGTTTGGAGTCCTACATGAACTATCTCTAAATCTGGTATATCAAGAGTTACTGTTTGACTCCTCTTCTCAGGGAGCTTCTCATATAATTCCCTAAGTAGCTCCTCGTAAGACGGTAACCCACTCACTCAGCTCCACCTCTACTTAATAAACCAACAAAACTTTTAAGTTAAGTAAAGAACCGTGTTAACGGCTGATATGCTGAGATGAAGATATACATAGAAACATATGGGTGTGCGCTGAATAACGCTGACACAGCCCTAATGAAGAAAATCTTAGTTAGCAGAGGTCATGAGATAGTGTCTCGCCCTGACGACGCTGAAGTAATCATAGTCAACACCTGCACTGTAAGACTAGACACTGAACAAAGAATCTTGAAAAGACTACATCAACTTAAGAAATTCTTGAGCAACAACGGTAGAGTTAAGTTAATAGTTGCCGGGTGTATGGCGGCTGCACAACCCTACACAATCACCAAGACAGTCTCTGAAGCCTCACTAGTGTCACCGCAAAACATTACTAGAATTCATGAAGTTGTTGAAAATTCTGGGAAGTCTGTCATGATCAGTGGTGAGAGAGACACTACCTTACTATGCCCGCTAGTAGAGGGTTTCACGGCAGCTATACCTATAGCCGAGGGTTGCTTAGGTAACTGCTCTTTCTGCATAACTAAGATAGCTAGACGTAAGTTAAGGTCTTACAAGCCTGACCTAATTGTTAAGGCTGTAAAAGAAGCTGTCAGTAGAGGAGCTATCGAGATAGACCTCACAGCTCAGGATACTGCAGCGTACGGTATAGACTTAGGTAGTGTCAGACTCCACAACCTCCTCAAAGCTATAGTAGAGGAGGTGAGAGGCAACTACATGCTTAGGGTTGGGATGGCCAACCCAGACAGCATGCTCCCAATACTTGACGAGTTTTTAGATATTATGAAACACCCTAACGTATTCAAGTACGTACACATACCCCTACAATCAGGCAGCGATAAGGTCTTGAAACTTATGAGGAGGAAGTATACGTACGATGACTACAAGTCTTTAGTAATAGAAATAAGGAAGAAAATACCTGAAGTTCAGCTAGCAACAGACATAATAGTCGGGCATCCGGGCGAAGACGAAGAAGATTTCGATTTGACTGTTAAAGCTCTTAAGGAAGTAATTCCCGACAAAGTACACATAGCTCAGTACACGATACGCCCCAGGACAGAGGCCGCGTCAATGAAGCAAGTCTCAGACTCGATCAAGAAGTATCGAAGCACGGAATTAGGTAAAGTTGTAGAAGAAATAGGCTCTACTCTGAATTCCGCATACGTAGGTACGAGAGCCTGGGTCATCGTGTCAAGAAGGTCTTTCAGGGGGACTCCTGTAGGCAGAACGATAAACTATAAGCCTGTAGTGATTAATGGCTTAGAAGACGTGGGCGTTAGCGGGTATGTTGAGATAACGCAACACACGTTTTACGACTTAAGAGGTTATTGGAGTCCCCTTAATACTGACTCTTAATCCCTCGAATAATCTCGTCTTCAGTGCTTTCTCCTCTCTTCATCTACTCGCTTCTTGAAGTATTCCTCTAATTCTGAATCACTCATTCTAGCGTACTCTTCAGCAAGTATTCTCCTAGCGTCCTTGTTTTTTAAGAAGTAGTAGATAGAGTAGCTACATACAGGAACTATTTTGAGACCCCTCATCTCAGCATCTCTAATCGCTGCTTCAACTAATTTAGCGCCGTAACCTTTTCCCCTGTGTTGTTCTGGAGTAAAGGTCTCGAGGAGATATAGCTTGCCATTCTCTTCCTTGAAAGAAAGCCAGGCTTTAGAACCGTCATCAAATCTAATCATGTAAACACTACCTCTCTTCTCAACACGAACTTCTTCCAACACACTCCCCCACATATTACTTGCTGACCCTAATAAATAATTCTGTTATATGCTAACCAACCTCAACAACTTGATTCCGTTACAGTGAGGAAAGCCGCCGCCGGGATTTGAACCCGGGACCTCTGCCTTACCAGGGCAGCGCTCCACCAGGCTGAGCTACGGCGGCACCTTAACCCATTATCTGTTTAATACTAAAATATTTAAAGCTTTGTAATGTCTGGTCTCCTCCATATCCCCACCTCTTGCCCTGCATTTCGTGTTCTTCATAATACAAAAATAAGAGCGAAAGTCTTTATGATTGTTTTCTAATTTAGGATCTTACTTCTGTATTTTAGTTTCTCTTAGTTTAAGTCGTTTTATCTTTATGTGTTAATGGTTTATAGTTGTTTCATCTTTAATACTTATATTCCTAGTCTTTTCCAAGGCTTGGTGTATTGCTTGAGTGTTGTGGTTGGGAGGGTTGTTGGTTTTGTGGATGGTTGTTTAGTTAAGGTTAGTGTAGGCGGTTTCTTAGTAGATGTTGAGTTGAGTAGTTCTTTATGTAGTGACGGCTTGTTAAGGATTATTAAATCTGGTCGTGAGGTATTTCTTAAGCTACTCGTAGAGGGAGCTACTCCTAAGGTTTTAGGAGTTGTTGGGGCGGGCGATATTCCTCTTAAAAACTTTGATGTAGATGCTTCAAAACCTGATGTTTTCGCTAGGTATTCTTGGTTGTGGTTGAGGACTCCTAAATACTCTAAAATTATTAGGTTTCAGCACATCCTCCTGAAGAGTTTAAGAAGAATACTAGATTCTGAGGGTTTTGTTGAGTTATTACCTCCTGTCTTAAACTTAGCAAGTGATCCTGGGTTGAGGGGTGCTAAGAAGGTTGCGGTGAGTGTTTACGGGTCTACTTACGAGTTGTGCTCAAGCACCATAATGTATAAGCAACTAGCCGCGACAGCCTTAGGTAAGATGTACTTCGTAGCTAGAAATGTTAGGGAAGAACCAGTAGAGAATGTTAAGACTGGAAGACACTTGATAGAGTTTACTCAGCTAGACTTGGAGTGGGCTGGAGCTTCAATGAATGAGATCATGAGTCTCGGCGAGAAGCTAGTTTATGAGTCTTGTCTAGAAGTATCTGAGAGAGCTGGAGACATAATCGAAGAATTCAATCCGAGACTCAAGTGTTTTAAGCCCCCCTACGAGAAGATAACGTTTAGTGAAGCCCTAAACATAGTTAGGGAGGCGGGGATGAGAGTTAGTGATTCTAGAGAGTTACCTCAAGAAGCTGAGGAATTGCTGAGCGTTAAGGTAGGGAAGCCTATCTGGCTAATTAAATTCCCTACTTCTGGGAGAGGCTTCTACTACATGCCTGATGAGATAGAGCCAGACAAGAACCAAGACTTCAACTTGATAATGCCTGAAGGTTACGGAGAGTTGATTGATGGTGGTGTGAGAGAGTTCAGGTATGAACGCATAATGCAGAGACTTAAAGAACTGGGTGAAGACTTAAGTAAGTATTCGTGGTTCTTAGAAGCAGCAAGATTTGGGATAGCCCCCACAGCAGGGTTTGGGCTGGGAGTAGAGAGGTATACTAGATATTTACTCAATCTAAAATATATATGGGAGGCAGTACCGTTCCCTAAACCTCCTGGGGTAGTTAACGCACCATGAGAGGCAGGAAAAGTAGAGTAAGTTTAGATTACTTAGACATACAGATAATAGACCTCCTAAGAAAAAACGCTAGATTAAAGTCTAGTGAGATAGCTAAGAAGCTCGGAAGACCTAGAACCACGGTAGTTCAGAGGATTAAGAAGCTTGAGGAAACAGGCATCATAAGGTCTTACACGATTTCAGTAAAGCCTGACGTTCTAGGCTACAACTACTACGCATACATAGCCGTAAAAGTTAGGAAGGGCCTTACAGGCAAGCTAGACCAGTACGAGCTAGCTAAAAAACTAGTTAGTGAGTCAAGAAACAAAGACGAACTCCCCATGATAGAAGAAGCAGCCATAGTTACTGGAGCATACGACATAATACTTAGAGTATGGATAAGAAACTGGGAAGAACTCTCAAGATACCTACTAAAATACCTTCCATCAATCGAGGAGATAGAATCTACAGAGACTTTCATGGTGTTAAGAAGAGTCCCCGACGACGGATAACCATAATTATACAAAACTAAACACACAAAAACCTTTATAAACTTTACTACCAAACACTAAGCAAACTCACTAGCAGTAACTTACAATAGAATAAAAAACAAAGTTATATTCGGGGGATCAGGTGTGGTAGGGCATAAAATAAACTTGAGAGAATTAAGGAGGGTAGCTCCAGGACTACTACCAGTACTCAACATAATGTCCAGAATGACGTACGGCAAAGACTTAGAAGCAATAGTTCTAGAATCAAATAATGGAACCGCAGAAGAGGTCATAACGTCTCTCTTATTTAAGATCTTCCAGAACGAAGAAATACCAAAACTATTACTAAATAAAATCAAAAACTAATCTCTAACCTTACAAAACAGACCAGTCATCAGGGTTCTCGTCGCCAAGTATGCCGAAGTCAAACTTAGCTAGAGCTACAGTTAGTACTGCAGCTACTACTAACAACTTCTTATTCTTGTTGAGAGTTTCAAGAACCTCAACCAACTTAACAGCTGTTTCGGGCTTCATGTACTTATTCACCAAGTTTATTTTCTTAAAAGGAGATATCAATTTTACTGACAATTATACAAAATAATTTATGTAGCAGATATCTTATTAGAAATTCTGGAGATAAGAGAATTAGAGGTAGTGGAAGGTTAGAAATATGAAGAAGTTAATAGATCCTGAATTCCTTGAAGCAGTCTATAAGATAAGGACTGTTGGTAAGTATCAGATAGTTAAGGAGCTAGCTAAGATATTAGGTGAGGACGTTAGGTCAGTACTTCACAGAATAAACACATTACTAAAAGGTAAATACTTTAGGTTTTCAGTTGACTACTCATTAAGTGAGTTAGGTCTTAAGTTAATAGTTATAGTGACTAACAAGAATCTCTTGATGGAAGAGACCTCAACCAAGTTTATGAAATTCGTTAAAGCGATAGCCTATGTCTTTCCTAATAAGCATTTCTACTCCCTCTACATGCCTGCCAACGCACAGGAGTTGCCTCAACCGCTAAAGATAGATAGCGGGACTACCATAATAGAGCTTCACGAGAGATTAAGGAATAAAACCTCGTTTGCGACGTATGGGATAGAGTCTGTGTTTTCTCCTGAGAAGGGGTTTAGTAAAGAATCTTTTAACGTATTAGGAGAGACTATAGAGAAAGCATTTAATAGTCTAGACAAGAAGAGGTTCTGTGCTGAGGATAAGAGAAAGGTTGTATTTGACGCTGTAGACCTAGGTATTATAAAAGAGCTAGAGAAAAACGCTTTTGTTAGGCAAACTGAAATCGCTAGGACTTTAGGAATCTCAGTAGGTAAGCTTAGAAGGCATGCTAAATCACACGTGCCTTACTTAATCAAGGGTATTAGATTGATGAGCATGCCCTTATACCCTGAAGCATTAGGAACTTCCTTACTAATCTTAATTAAGTCTAATGACGTTGATGTTATTAAGTGTTTATGCGAGGCTTTAGTGACTCACCCTACAGTAGTTTCTTGTGCTTACAGGAACGACGTTGGTTTAGGTATGGCTCAGTTTGTCGTTCCTTTCTCTATGGTTAGGTTTGTTGTTGAGTTTCTTGAAAAGATAGGTGTTGAATACGGTTTCGAGGTTTCTAGAGATATGTTGTGGCTCCTCAACATTGAATTTGGTAAGAGGTTTACTTTGCCTTATAAGCGGTGGGAAGAGTATGTTCCTAAGATGTCTTGGAATATTGATGAGTTAAGGAGGATCTTCAGTGGTTTTGGAGAGACGAGTTAAGGACTGTGTTTCCGGGTTTAGTTTTGATGCTGCTCACTATAGTTTAGTTGAGGGAGAGTTACTACTGCATGGGCATACATTCAGTATTGATGTTTGTGTTGAGGGTTTTTTGAGGGGTTCTTGGGTTGTAGACTTCATTGAGTTGAGGAAGCTTGTTGAGGGGTTAGTTAAAGACCTTAATTACTCTTTCTTGATTACCGCGAGAGATGCTGGCAGCATTCATTTTGAGGCTCCTTTCAAGCACAAGCAGAAGGTCTTTGACTGTGCTATGGTTACTGCTGAGTGTTTGGGCGACTACTTATGTAGTGAGTTGAGGAAAACTTATAGCGAGAAGGATTTAAAGATTCTAGTTAGTGTTAGGGAGGGTGTTGGGAATAAGGCTATTGTAGAGTGTTGATTATGACTCAAGAACCTTACATGATTAAAGAGTGTCTGACTAAACTTACTGCACTACTTATTTGCATAGATATGTTAAGTTCTACATATATTCCAATACCTATAATTATTTTAAGTAATGAGCATAATATTTAGGAGTGTGATTTCAGTGCCGCCGCAATCTATAAGAGTTAGCAGAGACGAGCTAATTTCTTACATAAGGTCTTACTCGTCTAGAGTCATGCCAGGGCTTCTCAACATCTTAAACAGAATTTTCATAACGCGATACAACAGCGATATAGTGTCTTTATTTTTGAGTGACCCGAGGAAGGTTTATGAGACTCTGCTTAGCCTGTACGACAACGAAGACACTGTTACTCTAATAATGAATTACTTGTTAATCAAGCCTATGCTAATAAGACTTGGGAGGCTAGACTTGACAGACAGAGCTACTATGCTAGCCATGAAAAATCCTGAAGGATTTAAGGAATTGCTGAGGTCTCTTGATGTAGACTTGTGATACTGTTTGACTCGATTCTTGATGCTCGTTTTTCGTACTTGAGTAAGTGTTGAGGTGACTCAAGTATTTTAGTGCTTATTTGACTCAGCTCATATGAGTTCTGACACCAAGAACATAGCTGTCACTACTAGAGTGAGTATAGATATGTACTTAAGCGACTTAATAGCGTATCCTTCTATAGCTTTACTCATTATTACTGAGGTGATTCCTGTTAAGATGAGTGCTGAGACGTAGTAAGCTGACTTAAGTAAGTTGATGTTTACCTGACCTACAAAGATAGGTACGCCCCTAACACTAGCACTCATAGAAACAACGAGCTTTAAGGTGACTATTGCTGAGAAAGCGTACGCTATTACTGAAAGCACTAAAACCAGCTTATACTCAGACAACCTGCTCTTTCTGAGATCAGTCAACTTAATTAACTGCCTCAAATACTTCTCGCCCTGACTTAAAACCTCCAAGTACCTACCGCCAGACTTCATAGCTTGCGAGATTGAAGCAAAGACTAACCTAATCTCCTTAGGTAGTCCGCGAGTCACTATAGTCTCAGCTTTAAGAGGGTCCTCACCACTAGATACTAGGTGCGCGTAAGTCTCAAGATATTCAGAAGCCGGCGGACCCACAAAATCAGCAGTCCTCTTAAGCGCGTCAATTATCGGGACACCTGCCATAGCGTGAGACATGAAAACACTTACTAAATCACCTAACTGACTCCTAAACTTCTCTATCTCTCTCGACCTAGGACTAAACCACGAGTAAGCTGATAAAGCGATACCACTAATGCTAAGACCAATCAGTAAGTACGTAGTGTTACCGGACAGCATGAGGAGCGGGATAGTATTAGAAATAGTGAAATCCACCTTAACTTCCTCAAACACGAAACCTAATGAACTAAAGAGAGTTAATGTAACTAAAGGCAATAAAACTAAAAATACCGTAAGAACAAGAAAAACTATAATGCTCCTCTTCAGGTAGTTCATATCATCACCTTAGACACCGTAGCATCTATCAAGACCATCGAAGCTATAGAAGAAGCCGGCACTATCAGATATGAGAGTATGAAAACTACTAACTCGAAAGAAATACCTCCTACAGGATTCAAGACTAACAGAGTGCCTAGAGACCCTACTACGACCGGTGTTAAGAGTGCTATCGCGAGATATATCTCAAGCATGACACCCAACTCATTAACTGCTCTCTCTACCTTAAGCGAGTACCTCTCTAAATACTTGTTAGTGACTGTACTCATCAATTCCAGCGGCTCAGCACCTATGACTACCGAAGCTGAAAGACCTAATAACACCTCTCTGAGAGTTGGTGAAGGAGTTATTTTAGCAACTCTCGCGAGAGCTTCGTTGGTAGGATAGTTTAGCTTAATTAATGAAGTTATCATTTCTAGCTCTACTCGGAAATCTTTTAATACTTCACTATAACTCTGATTAAGAACCTCGAAAACTCTTGAGAGGTCTTTTTCAGACGTAGCTACTAAAGACATAAGAGATGCTAGTAGAGGGAATCTAGCCTCCATAACTTCCCTCCTGCTCTTGTATTTAAGGAAGACAACACCTAACGAGATCACGTAACATAGGGGAAAAACAACACCTAACGAGACTACGACTCCTGAAAGTAGTGAGAGGAGAATTGAGTTACTCGAGTAGTACGTGAACACACAGAACGATAGGAAAGCCGCTAATATGGCTGTTAGTGAAGCTCCAGAAGATATTGAGACGTATCTGTCAAAACTGCTTATCCCTGAACCTATGACGTAATCTTCGAGTTTCGGATACCTAGAATATAGTGTGGTGAACGAGTAAGTAAGTAGTTTAGGTAGTAGGGATAAGTAATTAAAGACTCTTCTTCTCTTCAAGCTCATGGATGACCAACCTGTAGGAGTCTCTTAAGAATTCCTTAGCCTCGTTAAACGTTTTTATTGGGTCTCTCCTGTAACGTCTTAGCGTCGCGTGAAACTCAAATATGTCTACGTTCCTGGCTGCTGCATAACTTAACACAGTAGCTCTCCTCACCAGGTCTGTGAGGAGGTCCTCATACTTCATGAGCGCTAGCTCAGCTATGGATTTTAGTATGTTACTATCTTTTAAGTCGATAAGCCACACGTCCTCGTCTCTAACCCACTTGGAGATTAGCTTGAAACTTATCAAGTCTCTTAACGTGTCGTATTCTCTTACTTCATAGACGTACGTAACTTTCCTGACTATGTTACCCGACATCGGAATTCTAAGTATGTTGACGTAGAGTTTAGCAGCTGCTATGCTAGATTTAGGTACGTTCATGGGCGGGGACGTGAGCCTCCTTATTAAAGCTTCTATATTCTCTGCATGGACTGTTGTAAGTCCTCCATGTCCTGTAGAAACACCCTGGAAGAAGACGTAAGCTTCTCTAGACCTCACCTCACCCAAGATTAAGACGTCTGGTCTCTGCCTCATAGCAGACTCTATCTGTGTCTGCAGCGTGACACTCTGAACTTTAGGGTCGTTACTCAGTCTAGTAGTCATTGAGTCCCAGTTGTCATGGAAGGGGAGGAAGATCTCTGGAGTATCCTCGACACTCACGATCTTCATTTCCGGCGGTAGGAACATAGCTAGAGCGTTGAGAAGTGTTGTCTTACCAGATCCTGTAGGACCGTAAATAACTATCCCTTGCTTATTCTCTACTGCCATCCAGAATAAGGCTGCTAAACCTGGGTCTAGAACACCCCTCCTCAACAACTCAACTATCGTGAAGGGTGTTTCTCTAAATCTCCTAATAGAGAATGAGTGACCCCTCCTAGATACGGTGTCTAAAACTATGTGAACTCTGTAGCCTTCAGGTCTTAACACACCTTCAACAATGGGGTTAGCTACTGAAGGCTCTTGACCAGACTTCACAGCAAGAACTCTAATAACTCTCTCTAGCAAGTCTGAGTTAGGGAAAACGACGTTAGTTTCAAGCCATTCAAACTCTCTATGAAACACGTAAACAGGCAACTCAACACCATTACAGGTTATGTCCTCAACCTGCTGATCTCTTATCAGAGGATCTATAGGGCCGTAACCTACTAGGTCGCGAACAACATAGTAAGCTATGTAGTGGATCTCAGCTTCATTAATCTTGCCTATGTTAGGTGAGCTTCTAAACAAACCACCTAACCTCAAGGAAAAACCTCTCTTCAGATAGTCTCTAACTAAACCAACTACCGTTTCGTATGCTTCACGTGAAAAACCGTAATTAGATAAGCGCTTCATTAAGTTTAAGTCATGATAGACCTTATAGATAAACGCGTTCAGAAGAGTTCTGCCTGTATCGCTGAGCACGGGTTCGTGAACACGATACCTAAGCTTCTTGTCAACTCCTTCAATAATATCTACTCTAATCTCAATTATTGATGGAATCGTATAGCTAATCCTTAAAGACTCATCATTAAATTTCGTCACGTACGTCATGCACCACTGACTTAATACTTAAAAACAGGTATATATTTTTAAACTTAATTCTTATGAGAAAAGTCGTATCTTCTACCTAACATTGATTTTCTTGAAGTGAGTTGGTAGTAGAAGTTAAGACGGAACAACGAAAGAATACAGCGCTTCTGTACCTCTTTGAGTAACTATCTTAGCTATATACACGTTTCCTTTAATTAAGGTCGTGTCTGAAACTATGGTGATGTACCTCACTTCACCAGGCCTTATTAGAGCACCAGAGACTGGGCCGCCCATCATCAAGTTGCCGTTCACGTCAAGTACGTACCCAGAGCTTACGTTTACTGTTATACTACCTATGTTTCTCACGTATATCGTTACAGTAGCGCTACTATCCCCCATATCTACTCTCACAGCCTCAATCTTCACTCTCTCATCTAGCGCGGAGTGTGTGGCTGGGTTGCCTGACACGTAACCGCTAACCCAGACCCAGAGTAAAACTCCTGCTGCCGTGGCTATAAGTATTAGAATCATAGTTGCTATAATGGGTGAAACACCTGAACGAGTTTTCATTTTAGTCCCCCAATATAATAACTATGCGGGAAGAGATTATATCCTTTACTACAAAATTTATGAGGTAGTAAGCAGTAAGTTTTTAAACAAGGGTGTTCTCTCACGTCTTGAAAACTTAAACTTCACGACATTGGTTTAGAGACTAATAGAGTGTTAATTTATTTAAGAGAGTATGGGAACATATGTATAGATTAGGAAGATGAGTATGTTATGTTTGAGGAGTAAGTTGGGGGTTAGCGAGTATATATCTGCTATAATACTAGTTGTTATAGTCTTAGGAGCCCTCACTCTAGTCTACGCTCATTTCAATGCAGTAATGTCTCTGAGTGAAGCACTCTTCTCTAGAAGTTTAACTGAATATAGCGTTAATCTACACTCACTTCTAGTAGTCACCGCGACTTACGTGAGTAGTGAGGACGTTCTTCACGTGGTTGTAGCTACTGGTGAGTACCCGGTAGAAATATACGGAGTCTACGTTGATGAGGTCTTACTTGAGGATTGCCCGACACATGAGTTTAAGATTTTAAGACCTTATGACGTAGTCGAGATCGCTTGCAGGCTTCCTGAGGCGTCAGAAGTGATTAGGGTTAAGATATCCTATAACGGTGGTTTAATTGAAGTCTTGTCGTCGAAGGTGTAGGGGTGGTATTAGCTCTATAGTGGGGATTGCAGCACTAATACTCATCTTCATCGCTATAGTAGCTTTCCTCCTAACACTACTCTACAGACTAACAGACTTTACTCAATCAATAAGTAAGATTTTAGAAGATAGAGTCGAGAGTGAGTCTATAGTTAAGACAGTAAGTGGGGTGTGGACTCACAGAAACTCTATCTTAACAATAAACATAACTAGTCAGTATCCCCAAGCAATACTGTTAACGGGACTCACGGTAGTCTTCACAGACGGCACTAAACTAACCTTCTCTAAATACAATACAACACTAGACGACGAATCATACGTAATCGTAGTTAAACCCGGTAATGAGCTGGTCAAGATAGACCTCCAACTACCTATAACACTAAGCCCTGGACACACAGTCATGATCCTGATATCTAACAATTACCTTGAAAGTAAGAGAATACTAACAGTAACTGCAACTCTAGCAAACCCTTCAACACTAGTCGCGCTACCACTCAGCAGAACGTAACAAAACACAACAGTAAAACTCTGTATTTTAAGTACTAGAGCAAGAGAACATACTACGGTGCTGGTTCTAGCACTCCTCGACTTCTATTTACTAACCCTTGTCCTGAAGAGCAGGAGCTCTCCTGAACGGGTTATTTGAGGACTACACCTCCTTCTTGGAGGTTTAGCTCAGCACCGGGTCTTCGGCGCGTCACCTCTACCCAGCATAATACAGGACTCGAGGATGTGCCTTCACCTCTCAATACAAATACAAAATTTACAAACACTTATTATAACATCCCTATCCTAAGGAACGAGGGCGATATAGCGGAGCTAATTCCCATGGTCGAGAGGATTGATGGGAAAACGATAAAATACAAAGCTAAGGATGTAGTTGAGGCGTGTAAATCGATTGAGCTCCTAACAATAGCTGTTCCTAGGCTATATCCATTATATATTTGTAGTTCTTATGCATACTAAAGTTCTTTTTAGAATACTAAAAGGAATTGAGGAGCTACAAATTGAGATGTTTTCCTTGAATACTGAAGTAGTTTTCTTGATCAATCACATGCTTACTCGTCTGTTTTCTAATTTCGTATGGTTTTACCAGTTCCTTCCCTGACCCGTAAGGCTGTATATGCTGAAGGCCCTGCTACGCTCTACTTTAACGAGCTCAAGGAGCTTATTCATGATGTGAAATCAGAGTTCTATCGGTCTTCAACAAAATGCTATTATGCATACTGGAAGTGGAGTTTAGTGGGGAAGATAGAAAGATAGAGAATCTCCAGTCTTAGAAGCTCGGAGATTGTTCCTAAGATTTAAAAAGATTGTATCCAGATTTTCCGCGGGCAGCTCTACAGCTTTATCAAGATCTGGCGCGAGAGGCTCTCCCTTGTATATTCCTGTTTCCTGAATTTTTGATTAAGTCCCTTAACGAATACTGCTCAGGGATTTCCAAGCAACCTTGCTTGAAGAATATTTATGCTAAAGCCATATCTATTTTTATTCTCCATGATAGCTTATGGCTGAAGTAGGACATATCCTTTGACAACCTCTGCACATTTCAATGCAGTTATCTGGCGAAGTAACTTTTGGCTTGTTGTCTTCCCCCAAAGTATATACAGCATGTGGACAAAAATTAACGCATGTTAGGCATCCAATGCATCTCTCATAGTTTATAATTGGGTACCAGTCCTTAGTCATGAAAAATCACCCTTTCTATTGCTCCAGTGCTTTCTCAATAGATTGTAGAGCCTCCTCTGTTGTCATGTTCCTTATCTCAACAGGAATGAACAGAGACTCATCGAAGTTCAGCTCCTTGAATACCCATCCAAACATCTTCTTCTGCATTTCGGGAGCGCAACCAGCTACTACAAGTTTTGAGATGTTTCCTCTTGCCAAGAGGACTCTCCAGAGATTGTCTCCATCTGAAGCGCATAGCTGTGGATGAATAAGGACAAAATCTACTTTCTTCTCTCTTCTAAGCTTATTTACTAGTTCAAAAATATTCAGTTTTGAAAATGAAGGGCATGTACCCTGGCAGACACACACTACAAGCCCTTTCATGTGAATCACCGTTCACATAATACTTATTCGTTAATATATCTTGCGATTTACAAAACTTCCTGAATCACGCACGAGAAGTCAAACAGATCGTCTGATTTAATCAAACTAACCCAAAAATAATAAACCTTTATGTAAAACTTGATACACATTTTTCAAAAATGTATACCAAGTTTTAACTTCTGCTCTCATCTTGTAGAGCAGTCGCGTAATACGTGATGCCTACAAAAATAACAAAGAACAAATACTAAACAAAATCAAAACAACGTTGCATGACACCCAACGCGTCATGCAACATGAAAAACAGAACCAATAAATCTTCATCAAAGAAAGAATGCGGGCCCGCCGGGATTTGAACCCGGGACCTCCGGCTTAGAAGGCCGGCGCTCTGTCCTAGCTGAGCTACGGGCCCCTAAAAATGAAATCTTCCCGCAGTTATAAATGTTTGCGTTTGTGATCTCCTACCACGTTGTTTTAAGCCTAGATTAAGCTGGCTAAGTCAATTACTTTATCTCTAAAGTACTTCTTTATTATTTCTCCAGCTAAGTCATATATTCTTCTCGCTCTACTTATTATCACGTAGTCGCTTGACGCAATTACCCCATCTCCGCCGATAACTCTCATGTCTGCTTTATCAGCTAAAACGACCTCAGCTAAGTCTCTCGTAAAGTTTCTTATAGTGTCTGCATGATGTCCTGAGTAACTGACGTTCTTATCTAGAACTATAGTTACCGAACTAGGAGTTAACTCAAGCAATTCTTTCTTAAGAAGCTCTATAGCATCTTCAAGCATCTTCAGCTCAATCCCCTTCCTATAAGATTTCCTTAAGTCTCTGACAAACCCGTCATCACATAAGAAAACATCCATGCCTTCCATAACTGTGTGGAGAGTCAGTAAAACATTATATCCGTCTACGATGAGTGGATAGTGCGCAACACTACCGACATACTTACTTCTTATTGCCTCAACGTCTTGACGGCTATGAACACACCTGAGAAGCAGAGTCCTCTCAACGCTGCTTAAGCTGTACCTAGAAGTAACTAAATCTAGTACTACCCTCTGCTTATAACCCCTACTCAGCAAGTACTTGTAATCTCTAGATGCCTCAACGACTTCTTCCCTAACAAAAAAACAAAATTACCTGCCTCGAAATTCATGAACTAACTTAAGAACGAGTTCTTTTATTTCCTCTACGTTACTAGCTTCTAAGTAGCCGGTCGCGTGCTGACTCCCGCCCCCGCCACGCCCCCCAGCAAGTAACGTGAGTCTTCTCAACAACTCGCTTGCCGGTATTGCTGCGGAGGCTTTAGCACCTTCGGAAATCTCGATATCAAGACCTCCAGCACTTCTAGGAGTTAAGACGACCAGTATTAGGTCAGCGTATTGTTCGCTTAAATTCTTCAAGACTTCTCTTAAAGCATCAATATCTACTAGGTCTAGGTAGATAGTCGACACTCTCAGATCCTCGACCTGCTTAGTCGATGACTCAACGAGCTCGACTAACTCCCTAACGTAATACTTCCTGAACATTGCTATCTTAGACCTCAAGTCCTGAAGCTCTTTAATTACTGTCTGAAGTCTTAAAGTAATATCACCACCTACCAACTTCTCAGCACTCCTTATCTTATTCTCTAACTCCCTAGCGTACATGCTTACTTGAGTCCCTGCAACGTACTCTAGCCTAACTACACCATCAGCTATCTTCTCAGTCTTCACTATCTTCAGCGCACCTACCTCCCTAGTGTTACTTAAATGCGTCCCAAAACACGCCTCAGCATCTAAGCCGTCAATCTCAACAACTCTTATAATAGGTTCTAGAACTACGCCACCCTCATACAAGACAAACCCGTACTTCTCCTCAGCCTCATATTTAGGCATGAAGTAAGTTTTTACTTCCCTACCTTCAAGCACGACCTTGTTAGCTAAGTCCTCAATAGCTCTCACCTCATCTTCTGTGAGAGTCTTATAGTGAGTTATGTCGAGCCTGGCCCTATCTTCCGTTTTCTCAGCACCCGCCTGCCACACATGAGGTCCTAAGACCTTCCTAGCAGCACCGAGAATCACGTGCGTAGCTGTATGATGCCTCATCAACTTATACCTCCTCTCCCAATCAATGATGCCTCTAACCACACTACCAACTACGTCTTCAGGCACCGGCTTCTCGAGCTTATGCAGAATAACTCCGTTTACTTTCTGCGTGTCGACAACCCTGTACGTGACTCCACTAAAGACTAGATAGCCTGTATCAGGTTCTTGACCACCACCCTCAGGGTAGAATGCTGTCTCTTCTAACACGACATACTCTCCCACAACCTTAGCTACGCGTGAAGTGAATTCCTTTAAGTAGGGGTTTTCATGAAATAGCTGCTTAGTAGGTCTCAAACCCTTCACAGCCTCCACAACCTCTATAGGAACTTTTGCTTTCTCTCCCTTTCGTACTGGAGCTCTCGAGTGCTTAGCAGCTAATCTGTTATAGAAGTCGTTAGGAACACTAACTTCTACCCCTTCTTTTCTGCTAATTTCAGCAACTACTTCCGGCGGTATCCCGTGACTATCATACAGCTCTATCAACTCATCCAGACTCAATCCTTGAGTACCTCTCTTCAAATACTTCTTGACTAGTGAAGGCGCCTTACTCAGCACGTCAAGATACTTACTTACTTCATGCTTCAAAACATCTTCTATATAACTCTCCTTACCCCTCAGTTGCTCGTACATATCTCCCCAGAACTTAATCTGCTTGTCGAAGAGCACGTAAGCCTCGCTCACGTCGAACCCTAAGTATGTTAAAAGTCTGAAAATCCTCCTAAGCACGAGCCTCGCTAAGTAACCCTCACCACTGTTTGACGGAACAACCCCGTCAGCAAGCATTAGAGACGCTGTCTTAACATGGTCTAACAGAGCGTAAACCCTTATCACCTTATCAAGGACCACCCCTAACTCACTAACGCTTATTCCCAACTCTCTCGAGACTTCATTCTTTAACTTAGCGTAAAGAACCTCGTTCTTTGGGTTCAGCCTACCAACATACTTAACACTAACTCTCAAGACATCCTCAGGAGGCTCCTCAACCCCGAGTATCTTGTGGTAATCACTTAATAGACTACCATAAATAGCGTGAAAAGCTGTAGGAGTCTTCTGAGTAAGCCATGCTATCCTCTCTATTCCGTATCCAGTATCAACTATCTTGAGGGGTATTTCTCTGTAAGTCCCGTCCTGTAACGTCTCATACATCATGAAGACTAAAGTAGCTACTTCTAAGCCCCCTACAGCAACCTCAAAACAAGGGCCTGCATTACCTCCACCCTCCCACCAAGACTCCTTAAAAACTAATTCTTCTTCAGGAACTCCAATAATCCTCGTAAAAAATTCCTTAGCGTATTCTACAGTCTCGTGAGTAAAGTACACGTACTTATCAGGATAATTGAAAGCGTGGTGACCCCCCATTATAAAGTTAGTTAAGTGCCTGCCAAAAGTGTACCCAACACTATCGATATCTTCAAGTCTTATGCTTGGCTGAGCTATCACTAACGGGTTAGCCGGGGGCGGAACTAGACCTGAAGTCACGTGAGGCTGGAAAACCACTATTGAAGCTATAGTTAAGTAGAGGTCATCTCTCCACCTAGCCACAACCGGATAAGGCTTAACAACTTTATGACCAAGACCCTCAAAGAAGCTGAGGAACTTATTACGGACTTCCTTGACTGTCAACGGGCCTGAACCTACCTTTAAATCAAAGAATGTGTAGTCAGCACACGGGGCGTCATTACAGTCGTCTCTGTAAGTCTTAGACCAGAAGTCAGCTCCACACACGCTACACTTTAGTCTCACATAATTTTCTCTCTCGAACATCTTGACTCTATAGATGTCTGACCTCGTATCAGGCAACTAACGACCACCTATCTAAAATTAAAAAACTGTGTTTAAGATAATAAAGTCTTAGCAAGTATTAATGTGAGCTCACTTAAGCATCCTAACCGAAAAGTGAAGAAATACCCTCAGCTATCTCTTCTTCACTTATCTTCTTTTCTTCCTCTTCCTCAGCCCTCTCTTCTTTCTCAGGCTTCTTAACTTCTTGAGGTGGCTGAGTAGCTACTGCTGGTTGCGTGACTACAGGTATATTGAGTTCCGGATACTTCTGCATTAAAGTAGCTGCTAACGTCTGTGCTTTACTAACGGCGCTCCTGAGTACTAAGTGGGTAGTCTCAGGGGTCACGTACCCGATTTCACAAGCTAAGTTCACAGCCCTCATATAGGCCTTAACAATTATCTCAGGCATTACCTCTGGCAGAGGTAGCGCAGTCTCGACAGCTACTATCCTTGAGGTCTGGACAGCTGCTAGAAGTTCTTTCTTGAAGCTCTCGATGTCTAGCTTCAACTTCTCAGCAGGAATTACTACCCCTTCATCTAAGACAGCCTTTATAGAGAGCTTAACTGGGTAAGCCTTTATATCTAACTTCCTAAGCAGAGACGCTAGCTCAGGCGAAACCACGTCACCAGCTGAAGCAACTTTAGACTCCTTAGCGATCCAAATAATTCCTTCTCTCACCATAGTTCTAATCTTCAGCTTACCAAAGACAGACATCATTGGTCCTGGAGGTATCCCCGTAGGACCTTCTGGAACGTATATATCAGCAGGCGCCTTCTCGCCAGGCTTAACATACCTCAAAACTACTACCTTATCTACCAGATTCGCAAGCATAAACGCGTTAAGATTAGTAAATATGAATAGATTAGGTCCTGTGAGGAAATTAAGGAATTCTTCAAGACTCGGCAGACTCAACTCCCTCAGAGCTCTTATGACGATAGTGTTTTTGAGTACCTTCACTACACCATACTTACTTAAACTCTTCTTGATCTCGGCAAGCTCTCTCGCTGAAACTCCCTCAAGACTCACGACTCCCAACGTCTTATACGTAGACAGCAACTTCTTAATTTCATTAACTACAACTTCCTTCTCTACTATAGATTTCCTTATAACTACTCTGCGAGTCTTTTCAGCTACTCGAACATCTTGTATTAGCTTAAATAACTTATTTCTGGTAGAGCCCTTCATCACATACTCACCTCGACAGCAGGACCCATTGTTGTCTTGAAGTATATCTTAGCCGTAGTTTCTAGAGGCTTCGTGTACTTAGACTTAATGAAGTTAAGTACTGCTACAGCATTCTCTACTAGATGTTCTAACGGCATGTCTTCACTACCTATCCTGCAACCAACCCAAGCCTGCTCTTTATTCCTGACTCTGGTAGAGTTGGCGTACCTGGTGACTAAGGCTTTCAAGTTGGCTGTTGCAGGGATAGGTATTGGGAACTTGCCTCTAGGACCTAACGCTGGTCCTAAGACTCTACCTACTTGAGTCATTAAGTCTGGCTGAACTAAGAAGACATCATACTTCATACTAAGCTTCTTTGCTTCCCGCTTAGAAAGATTCTTTAAGTTCTCAGGTGTTAAGACGTCAACTCCTATTTCCTTAGCTTGTAGCTGGAGATTGCCTGAAGCTATTACTAAGACTTTAGTCTCTTTCCCAGAACTCTTAGGGAGATACACGAAATCTCTGAACTTAACTTCAGAACTCTTAGGGTCAACTCCCTTAAAAACTACTATTAACTCAACAGACTGCTTGAAGTTACGCCCCCTACCAAGCTCTAAAGCTGTTTTAAGAGCCTCAGCTAGCTTATCTTCACTTACCACTATCCTCACCTACTTCTTCCACTCATCTTCATATTTAAGAAAGATAGAGTCATAGAAGCCTTCGTTAATTAACTTAATAACTTCTTTAGCACTCTTGCCTTCAACACTCAAACCTATAGTTGACGCAGTAGAAACCAAGCTCTTCACAGCAGCTTTTAAACTCTTAGAATTCATCTCGTTTTTCTTCATGAGAGCGACCTTAATTACGTCCTCAATACTCAGGTTACCAACCTTCTTATGAGCAGGGTCTCCTGAAGGCTCGGAAACCCCTGCAGTCTTAAGAAGAAGCGACGAAGACGAAAGAGACCTTATTTCAATCCTGTAATTCTTAGTGTCCGTGTCAACGTGAAGCAATACAGAGACCTCAATATCCTTAAGATGCTTAGTCAATTCATTTATCTTATTAACTACCTCGTTGACGTCTAGACCTAGCTGAGCTATAGTAGGCCCTACAGGCGGTTGAGGGGACGCTGACGCCCCCTTAACCTTCAGTCTTACAGTACGCCACACCACACCACATCACCTCTTAGCAGGTTTCACATCATCTGCCGGTAACGTGACCTCCATCTTGAAGGAGGCTTCTAGTATGTTTAGTGTGACTGTCCTTTTACTCACATTAACACTTACAATCTGAGCCTTTAAGCCTTTAAAAGGTCCTGAAACAACCTCTACAATATCTCCCGGACGAAGTTCTTCAAGAGGTGACGCAACTTTAATTAACCTCTCAACTTCTTCCTCTGTGAGAGAGCCCATAGCTTGCCCCTTCACATGCTTTATGTCTTTAGCTATCTTGTGAACTATGTGATGTCCTTCAGTCTCTATTATTATGTAGCCCTTAACCTTAGGAGGTATTATTATTGAATAAATACCTCTAGTCTCAGTATTTCTTATTAAGGATTCAAGCATTAGCGCGACGTTAAGTTCCTGCCCAGCAGTAGTTCTTAGTATGACGTACTTGCGTTGCTTACTACCCTGAGTCATGCTACCTTCTTCACTCAATCCGAGCACCCCTCACAAATATCCCTGAACGTAAGAAAGTATTAAGTGAACGACGAACCCTACAAGACCTACTAATATGATGCCCCCCAGAGTTATCTTGAGTAGAGTTCTGTACTCGTCACTCTCCGGCTTCTCCGAGATAGTTATTATCTTTCTCCACATAGCTACTATCTCCTCTATCTTCATGTCCTCACCTTTCTAAGTGTTAATACTGAGAAGATTATTAAGTATTAAGTCAGGGTTAAACTCGAGTAAGTCGCTATAACTCTGTCCGACACCCACGTACAGTATCTTCTTCCCTAGAGTTAGTATTATGCTTAGTGCTGACCCGCCCTTAACGTCGGCGTCTACTTTAGTGAGTATCACGGCGTCAACACCTACTGCCTCATCAAACCACCTAGCCTGCGAGACAGCGTCGTTACCTACTAGAGCGTCCAGAACCAAGACCTTTAGATTGGGCTTCACAACTTTAACTACCTTCCTGAGTTCCTCCATTAAATCTCTGTCGGTATGCATCCGCCCGGCAGTATCTACTAACACTGCATCATACCTGCTCTTAACAGCGTGTATGACCCCGTCTTTAGCTACCGCCGCCGGATCAGCGCCGTACTTACCTTTAATTATCGGGACCCCGACTCTACCTGCATGTATCTCTAGCTGTTCTAGCGCGCCAGCCCTGAAAGTATCTGCCGCGACAATTAGAGGCTTTAACCCGTCACTCAACAACTTATAAGCAACTTTAGCTATAGTAGTTGTTTTCCCTACCCCATTAACACCTAAGAAAACTATGACGTAAGGCTTTTGAGACTCTTTAATCAAAGCGCTTAAGTCCTTACCGAAAGTACTGCCAGCAAGTAACTCCTTAAGAGTATCTCTAATTACTCCTAAGACATACTCTCTAGAACTACCTAAGCGAGGCACTTTAGCACCAACTAACTTACTAGCTAGTCTAGAACGAAGAATCTCAACAGCCTCGAAAGCTACGTCTCCTTCCAAGAGGAGCCACTGAAACTCCTCAAATATCTCGTTAAACTCCTTCTCACTTAATTCTTTCTTGCTTACTGCCTCCCCTAAAGTACTAACGAAACTGGTCAGTGCTTCTCTAATCTTACGAAACACAACAATCACTCTTCTAATTAAGAGCTAGTACTCCTAGCCTGCTGAGCCCTTGCTTGCTGTGCCTGAATCAGGATAGAATTAACCAGGTTTTCTAGTTTCTCGTAATGATTAAGTGCTCTAACAAGTTCTCTCTGAAGCTCATCAGCAATATCTCTATATTCTTTCTCTCTACTACTCAATACCTCGAAAGCTTTATCTAGGGAAAGCTCAGCATAATATTCTAAGCCCACATGCGTTATGACTCTGTCAACGTAATGTGGTGAGGCCCTAATCAAGACATACCCCCTCCTATCAGCAGGAGCTAAGAACTCACTCACGCCCTCACCCTTAAACTCTGTTAATGCGTTAATACTAGACTTGATCTCATTTAATTCTTCCTGAACTTGATTAAGTTGATTCTGCAAAGCATCAATATACTTCTTCAACTCAGTTAACTGAGCTAAGAGAGCCTCAAAACTCACTACCTGTTTTTTCTCAACACTCTTATCTGAACTCAACTAGACCAGCCCTCAAGCTGAGCTAACTCCTTAACAATCCTCTTCTCAGCTTCTTCCGGACTTATCTCAATCACATCAAGTATTTTTATGTGTTTTCTCTTCAGCTTATGCCTACTACCCATCAAAGAATAAACTTTCTCTAAAGCCTCCTCCCTACTGAGAGCCCTAACTTCCAACGAAAACTTCTGCCATGACCTAGTCCTATCAGGACTGAAAAGCGCGACCCCGTTGACCCTGTAAGTCTTGACCTCACTACTCACCGCTTACACCAAACATTAATACAGATGAAGCTTAAAAACCAACCTTACCCAATCAGAAACAAATCGAGTCTTCAGTCAAGCAACACCATAATTTATGCTCTTGAGAAGTTGAGGATCTCCATGATCCTCATTATCTCAGGACCTGTAGTCAACTCGCCAACTACAGCGCCGTTATTATTAATGACTAAGCCGACCTTAACGAACCCAACACCGAAATTCACCGTCGCAGTACCAGCCCTAACCTCAAACAGAGACTCAAGATACTTTAATTCCGCGCTGTTGATGTCCGGATGAAAAACCCCGCTGAAATCATTAAGCACGCCTAATGAACCCACCGTAGGTATCTTAGCTAGAGCCCCCTTCTTAACTGAAGAGAGTCCTAACTCACTCTTTATTAAGTCAGTTTCTTTATCACTTAACTCAGGATGAAGCAACGCGAACTTATTATTAGTTAATATCACGTTACCTAAAGCTGTGAAAGTTGTCTGAACAATCTTGGCAGGCAAGCCAGCACTCCTCAGCTTGTCTAGCTCCTCCTCCCTGGTTATCTTAGGCAAGAGTATCGCTCTGTCATTGCCTGCTACGAACACTCCCAACAGCGTCGAGTCAGCTATTCTAACTTCTATGACGTCTGTTCCTAAAACATTCTTCAGAACCTTCTTGACACTCTCTTCAACCCCCTCAGGAACTAACGTGACGTTGTTGTTAGTGAATATGTAGACGCCTATGTTAGGGTTGCCGAAAACCCTGAGTTTCTCTAAGGGCATGAAGATACCTCTACTTGCTATCTTCTCTGGCTACCTGCTCTGTAACTTGGACAGCCAGTGACGCCTTAACTACCTTACCAGCGTCATCGAGTTTAGTAACGCATACAGCTATTCTCGCGGGAAGATTATCTGAACTTCTTGAAAGGATGAACTCGTTAATTGACGCGTCTAGGATTACCTTCTCTGCCTTGCTATGCTTCTTAACGAACTCACGAACATACCTCAACGCTCTGAAATTCCTTCTGGTTAAGCCAGTCCACTTAAGCTTGTTGAGATTCACAACATATATGGAGCCTTCAACCAACACTAACACCTCACACGTTCTTTAACTTACCTCTCCTCCAATGCCTCAGTCTAGGTCTCCACGAAACCTTCCTCAACGTTTTTACTACGACCCATATAGGTATTGCTCGATTACTTTTTGCCTCACTAGCTAAACGTAACTTCCTAGCTACGTGCTTAGCCCTAGCCAACACAATCACCTCTTCTCCCTAAACGTAATCTTGTACTCACGCCTAGTTCTAGTATCTATAGTGTAAAGAATCTCTTTTAACGTATCATCATCGATGAGGTCTTTCAACTGACCCGAGAGAGCTAAATTTATTATGTAGTCTTCAACAGCTCTGGCTAGCTCAGGCTTAACGAGCTTCACGTTAGCTAGTCTAGCCCTAGCCTCCGGGGTCATGACCCTACGCAGTATCTCCTGCCTCTGAGCCTCCCTAGCAGCCTCCTCTTCTCTTCTCCTGGCTTCCTCCTGCCTCCTAAGCAGGGCCTCCATCTGCCTCCTCTTAATCTCTTCTAATTCTGTGTCATAATACTCCTCACTCACTCTATAATCACCCATACTTACCTAACTCAGGTCTTAACTCTACTAATCTCTTGAAGACTTCACTGGCTATACTATCCATTAAAGACCTCCCTTTAGGAGATAAAGTCCTTCCATTCTTACCAGCTTTCACTACAAGCCCTGCTGTCTCTAGCTGGTGAAGTATGTGTCTAATTATAGAACTCCCACTCCTCCTGAAGTGCGGCGGTGCAGAACCCCTCCTCTTAATCCCTCCGTAAACGTTTCTGAGAGTACTCACACCTACAGGCTCCCCACTCACGTACAGCTTCCTCAAAATACTTGCGGCTCTCACATACCACCAATCAACAGAATCAGGCACTCTCTCCCTGTTAGGACTAGTCTTAACAAATAACGCCCACGTAGGAGGCTTCACAACCTTCACGTTATCCTTCAAATATTTAGCTAACTCATTAATAAACGCATCGGCTGGCACTTCCTTAACATTCACCAAGCTGGCACCCCACCTCCTAACAAATTAAGTGTTGGGTTTTATTAAGCTTTACTCCCCGCACAAAATACAAAAACGTGGAAACCCAACACTACTCTAGCTGACCTCCTCCTCGCCCTAAAGGGTGAGGCTTTCGGGTTGTAAACTTCTCTGCTCTGCTTAAAGATGAAGTCTTCAGCTATAATAGGCTGTGGTGCGGCGGCCGGGATTCGAACCCGGGATCTCCGGCGTTCTACGGGTGCCTTGGAAGGCCGGCGTCCTAGACCAGGCTAGACGACCGCCGCCCAAGTAATAGAAATAAGCTCGCAATTTAAATCTTTAAGTTGGTATACTGACTTCAACTACTTATTTAAAGTAGAGAATTTTTCATAGTAGGGGTAAGAGATGAGGGGGGTTTCCTGCGGTGGCTACAGGTTCCTAGAACACACTACGGACGCGTACTTCGAGGCTTCAGGAAAGACTCTTGAGGAAGCTTTTGAGAACGCTGGTAAAGCTCTCTTCGAGGTCATGCTAAACACTTCTAAAGTCGAGTGCAGGGCTCAGAAACTTATAGTTGATAGCGGCATAGACGCTTACAACGCGCTCTACAGATGGCTAGAAGACTTACTAATAATATTCAATGTCGAGAAGCTAGCTTTCACACAATTTAAGATTGTGTTTGAGAAAAGCGTGGAGGATTTGAAAGACCTAAAAAAGCCACTCAGGTTTCTCGGGGAAGTTTGTGGAGAAAAAACAGACCCGGAAAAACATGAGATCAGAAATGAAGTGAAGGCAGTTACATACTCACTCATGAAAATAACTAAAGAAAATGACTGCTGGTATGTTAGCACAGTGCTAGACTTATGAAATACTCTCAAATTACTGAGTTGATGTGTGACGTTGTAAGACTCACTCCTTAAGAGGTACTCATACCATCTCAAGTTTTATTTTACACGCGCGTAAGTAGTTTAGGGCTCGTTTATGAGTTTAGTTAAGATAGTGATTGCTGAAGCGTCTTTAGAGCTAGTTCCTCGAGAGATATGTAATCATGCAGCAGTAATTAAAAGCGCTAAACTCAGAAATAAGAAACCAACTGAAATCTTACTAGATAAGTCAGTTCATTACCACGCTATGAAAGACCTCCCCGATTCTCTAAAGAGGGGTAGACCCGACATAACACACATAACACTGCTTGAGATACTGTCTTCACCTCTTAACATAGAGGGGAGACTCCAAGTCTTCGTACACACGTACGGTGATTACGTCATTGAGGTTAGTCCCGAGATACGCATACCGAGAAACTATAACAGGTTTGTTAGCTTGATAGAGCAGTTATTTAAGGAGGGTGTAGTTCCCCCGAGAGCTAAAAAACCTCTTCTCAGGTTATTTCCATCAACTATAACGAGCTTACTCAAGAAGTTAGGAGCTTCAGGTCTAATACTACTAGACGAGAAAGGAGTTCTCACAAGCCCTAAGAGCATATGTGAGGAGGCTCTGAAGAAGGACTTGCCAATAGTTATTGGGGGGTTCCCGCACGGGGAATTCTCTAACGAGGTAGTAGCTAACGCCGTAGCTACATACTCCGTATATCATAAACCACTAGACGCTTGGGTAGTCGCCTCAATAATTGTTCACGCGTGTGAAGAACTACTCAAGATAATTCTCTGATTAAGTTATGCCGCCGCGGGGATTTGAACCCCGGACACCCCGGTCTCCAAGAAACTTCAGCCGGGTGCTCTCCCGGGCTGAGCTACGGCGGCCCAATAATAAATTTTTTAGGGATTATTAAAGCTTTCACGCGCTTAGGAAACGCGTCTTAACGAGGTTGAGTAGTTGTTTCTTTTTGGTTTTTCTAGGGTTTGTAAAAATTGTGAATGTGGTGGTTCGGGGTTTTCGAGACTTACGGCAGTTCGTGAGGAGGGGCTCGGGGATGCCTTGATGAACCACCCCAAAGAAACAAACAAAAACCTCAATATAAGAAGCGGTTGATAGGTAGCTAATAAAGTCTCTCTACGACTGGGGGCACGCACTTACTTATTGTTCTGTGACCCCTAATTATCTTCAGGTCGACACACTCGTAACTTATGCTCTCCTCTATTGCGGCTCTTAAATCACTTACTTTCCTTACTGGCTTGTTATTTGCCTCAAATATTATGTCGCCTATCGCTAGTCCGTGTTTGTCTGCCGGTGAGCCGGGAACTATATTAACGATTACGACACCCTCATTAACGGGTAGTTCGTAGAGCTTAACAGCTTCTTCTGTTAACGGCGTTACGTAAACACCTAACCAGGCCCTGACAACAGTGCCGTATTCTCTGATCATCTGAATAAACCTCCTCACAGTGTTTATAGGTATTGCGAAGCCTATTCCTTGAGCGTATGGTATTATAGCCGTAGCTACTCCCACAGCCTCGCCGTCAACGTTTATTAGTGGGCCCCCACTATTACCTGGATTTATGGCGGCGTCCGTCTGGACCAAATCTTCCAAGACTATGTTTTCTCCGGTTATGGTCCTGCCTAAAGCGCTTACGACACCCATTGATACTGAGGGGCCGGGCAAGCCTAAGGGGGAGCCTATCGCGAAAACTAAATCACCTACTTTAAGTTTATCTGAGTCTCCTAATGGTAGGGGCTCAGCATCACTTACTCCAACCTTGAGTAGAGCTAAGTCTCTATATGGATCAGCAACGAGTACTTTAGCTCTCTCTTTACCGTGTTTAGGTACCAGAACTACAACTTCCCTAGCATTCATCACTACGTGAGCGTTAGTGACTATCAAGCCAGGTTCTACGAAAAAGCCTGACCCAGCACCTCTAACTTCTCTATACCTAAAGAATATGTCTATACTAGGCACTAAAGTAAAGATAGTAACAACGCTCTTGGAAACAACAGTGATTAAGTCCGATATCCTAGAACTAAATTCCCTTAATTCCAATATACCACCATTAAGACATGGTAAAACTGAGTTAATAAGAGTTCACGAAACCTAATATCGTGATGTCAGAGAATAATTAGGAAATAAAGTGAGGACAGAGACCTGATGATAGTAGGAGCTGAAGGAGCGTGGCTTAAGTGAGGGGACGCAGGCTAATCAAAGACTTAGCTATTCAGAGAGCTATGATACTCTACAACACATCAGTCATGATGTTTAAGCTAGGCCTAATAGATGTAGCTAGAAAAGAAATAGAACTAGGTCTTAGACTACTTCGTAAAGCTAGAGCGAGGAAACCCTTACTGTACAGAAGATACGTGTGCAAGAATTGCTTAATTCCTCTAATTCCGGGATTAAATGCTAGAGTAAGGATAAGAAATAACAGAAAGCAAGTTATAATAACTCTGACATGCTTACAATGTGGTTGGGTGATGAGAAAACCTTGCATAAAAAAGAAACAAGAAAGGTGAAGGAAGTCTTGAGTGAGCCGGCTAAAGTAAGAATAGGAAAAAGCGGGTTAAGTGAGGGAATCATGAACGAGATTCGCAAATTCCTGGAGAGAGAAGGTGTCGTTAAAGTTAAGATACTGAAGACAGCACTTAAAGAGCTTGAAGTTAATGAGGTAGCAACCGAGGTCTCGAGAAAACTCAACGCTGAAGTGATAGACGTAAGAGGCCACACATTCACACTAAAACGCAGAAAGTAAGAGAGACTGGTGCCGCGGCCGGGATTTGAACCCGGGTCACGGGCTTTCTACGCTTAACGCGGCTCGAGAGGCCCGCATACTTGACCGGGCTATACTACCGCGGCACCAAAACAAATAAAAAACAAGAGCTTATAAGTGTTTGAAAAACACTTGCTTGATAATGACTCGCTATGGCGACTGTTACCTCTTCGTCCCCAGCTTAAAGTGGTGAGAGTTTCGGAGTTTAGAACTACATTCCCGGCTTATGTTGGGTTCAGTCCTGCACCTGGTCTCAGATACGTTGCCCTCACCCCACATAATGCGGTACTCAAAATGTGTTTTAAGTAGCCGAGTAGAATGTGATGAGAGCTTTGAGGAGAGAGGGCTAGAAGAATTGAATTCACTCCTTAATGACGGGAAAGGGATTAGGGCGCTAAGGAATGTCTTGTTTAGAGCTAATCCTAGAAATCCTGAGGATGATGATTTACTGATTGTTATGTTATGATGAGGGCTTGGCTGCAGGCCCTACAGTTACTCGCAAGCCCTCACATCTATCTAAGTCTGTGCGAGCAGGGTAGGAGTCCTAAAACACAAAAGAACACGAAACGAGAACTAACGTGAAGAAACAACAGAATTCCTTCAGCGCTCACGACTGGTTTAAGTTAGTTACTTCAGCACTTGCTTTCCCGGCATCCCGGAGAGCAAGTCTCTTATGTTCTTTATAAACATAATACGCGAGTAAAGATATAATGATGATTTGCGGTAAGTCTACTACATAAGTCGAAGCACTGTTTCCTCTAAGCTCGATCAGTAGCGGGTAGGGTATTATAACCAAGTTCCTGCTGAATGCTTTGAAAGCTATGTAGCCGTAATAAGACACTGTAAAAACCCCGCAACTAATTAAGAGCATTCCGACTGTATTTCTGTTTTGATATATCGTGTGCAGAATCAGTATAACTATTAACGTGGCGAAAGAAGCGACATTCAGTACTGTGAAGAACCTCTGTGGCAAGCTTTCTTGAAATCCTAACGCGGCCGTCATCACATTAACTAATGTGAAAAAACACACAAACAGCAGAATAAAGACTATCAAGTATGTAGGATCTATTTGAAACAGACGTGATATCTCAGCATTTCCGGCACTGCTCATCTTAACTCACTAGACCCTCTTCTCATCATGTCACTAATTAATGTTATGTTCGTTAATATATTCTCAAAAGAAGAATTAATGTGCGGGGTTCGAGAGGTCGCGTGACTTAATGGAGTATGAAGCAATAGCTGAGAGTTACAGGAGGAGGCCGTGGGAGATAGTGAGTAAAGCCGTAAGTAGCAATACTAGATGGTTTGCTGACCTGGGTTCTGGTCCGGGACAGAATTCTAGGTACTTAGCTGCTACCAACAACTTAGTGAGGGGCATCCTAATAGACATTTCCATCAACATGATTTACAGGTCACTCAAAGAAACTCCTGAGTCTCTCCAGCACAGGCTATATCCAGTTTTAGCCGACATGAGAGAACTACCTATAAGGACAGGCTCTATAGATTCAATACTCTTAATATCTGCACTCCACCACTTAGTGTCACGCGCGGATCGCTTAAGAGCGTTACGTGAGTGCTACAGAGTCTTAAGAAATAAGGGTCTGTTATTAGTAGTCGTATGGGCTAGATGGCAGAAACCCCTACTTCTAGATGTCGTGAGAGGTCTAATGTCTTACGTTCTGCGAAGGAAAGAAAGCTTCTGGGACATAGTTAGGTGTTCTAGAGCTACTTGCAGAACGTATCATCTCTACAGCATTAGTGAGCTACAGAGAGAGTTGGAAGTTGCTGGGTTTGAAGTGATTGAGAAAGGTGTTTACGTGCCTGAAGGAAGTGAGAGACTACCTAATAAGAACTACTATTGTCTGGCGCTCAAGACTTAAGACTCTTATGCATGTAGGGGGAGTTCCAGGGCCTCTTATAACCTAGGGATCTGTAATAGTCACGCACGCCGACGCCGGACAAAACCAACATCTCTTTAGCGTCGTACTCTTCCGCAGCTATCCTCTCAGCCTCGAGAAGGAGCTTCTTACCGAAGCCTCTGTGCTGTAATTCTAAGTTGCTGAGAGGCCCACTTCCTGGAGCGACAGGCACACCATACACGTGTAATTCACGAATCAAAGCTTTCTTTCCGCCAGCCACTTCAGGTCTGTGAGCATGCTGTGAAGGTATTCTCAGTCTAAGTATCCCCACTACTACATCTTCTTCAGGACTCTCTATAGAGAGGAATTCTTCTACACCCTCACTAGCTTCATACCTCATTCTGTGAAGTCGTAGAGCGTCAAGCCTAAGAGTAACTCCTCTCTTCATTACTGCTCTGCCAGCTTCTCTCCATCTAATCTCTCTTATCTTAATCCCCCTCCTAACACACTCTTCCTCAACTAGCTCTCTCAGGTTTCCTTTCCGGGGACCATCAATTATTATCTGTGCTGGGACGTCTCTCTGAACTCTCTGGACCCTAACGTACTTAGGAATATACCTATACATTTCTGAGATTAACTTTACTGCATCCTCGTCGCTCAGCGCCTTATACTCTCCCCTCTTCCACATCTCATATAGTTCTGTCCCCTCAATAACTAGGGTTGGGTATATCTTGAGGTAGTCTGGTCTAAAGTTCGGGTCTTCGAATATCGTCTTAATAGCTTCTATGTCTCTGCTTAAGTCACTACCTGGGAGACCAGGCATTATATGGTAGGCTACCTTAAATCCAGAGTCTTTTAAGACTCTAGTAGACCTGATGACTTCGGATACGTTGTGACCTCTCCTAACCAGCGTTAATACGTCATCATATATGCTCTGAACGCCCAGCTCTACCTTAGTAGCTCCGAACCTGAGCATCAAGTCCGCGTGTTTTTCTAGTCCCCAGTCTGGCCGGGTCTCCATAGTTAGGCCCACACACCTCACTGAAGCTCTCTCATTTCTCTCTTGCTCCGCCTCAAGAGTAGTTCCTGACGGTAACCGGGTCTCTGGGAAGTCATTCATAGCCCTGTAGATTTCGGTAATGAAAATTTCTTGATAATCTTGAGGGTAAGCAAGGAAAGTACCCCCCATAACAATCACTTCAACCTTGGAAGGATACCAGCCTATGTAATCTCTATACTGCCTCAACCTAACCTGGACTTGAAGGTAGGGATCGTAATCAACTCTCCTAGCTCTCATTAGCGCTGGCTCATCCCCAATATACGACTGGGGAGTACCGTATTCAAGGCCACCAGGACAATAAATACACTTGCCGTGAGGACACTTATAAGGCTTAGCCATAACAGCCACAGTAGCAACTCCGGAGAGAACTCTAGTCACTTTCTTTATTCTTACTTCCTCACACTTCAACGACTTCACTCCACTAAATACAGATTTAGGGAGCTTAAGTTGTTTCGAGAGTTCTTACTGCTAAACACGTAAAGAGATCTTTAGGAAGCCAACAACTAACGTGGCTAAAGACATGAATAAGATTAGTTCCTGTGAATGTTTTAAAGAGACTCTCAACAAATACTTGATTGTCAGGAGCCCTACTACCGCAGAGGTTAGGAAAGCTACTAATAAGCCACTCCCAGCTTCTGCTATTATAGTTTTAGAAGCATAAAGTGCTAGTAGGGCTCCCCCGAGGTTAGCCGGAATAGATGCTAAGAAACTCAACTTCATAGCGTCTTCTAACCTGTATTTCATGAAAATTAACGCTATGATTGTAGCACCCGACCTACTCACTCCAGGCAACACAGCGAGAGACTGTGCTACACCAAACAAGACCGAATCCGTTAAACTGACGTTATTAACGGTCTTAACATCTTCTCCCCGTCTTCTCCTCATAAAATACTGAAGCAACAGAAGCAAGCCAACCAACAATGTAGTGATTGAGAGGTCAAGACCTGGCAAAAACATGTAGATAGTGAAGTAAATTGGAATGCCTAAGAGGCCAGTCACAAAAGTTGACACGATGAGGAACTCAAGCAAGTTGCTATAACGAAACACTTGAAGAAGAACCCTCCTAAAAAACACTACTGCAGCAACGACAGTACCTCCCTGAAGAGCTATAGCCAGAAAATAAGACTCTAGTAGGGAGACACCACCAACGAAACTAGCAAATAGCATTAAGACAGTCTTGCTTGAGACTGGTAACCACTCAAAAACCCCCTGCAAAAAACCAATCACTATATAAAGCCACACATTCAAACCACATACCCGTGTGTTATTCTAATTATTTACTTTAGCTCCAGATATAAACTATGAGATTATAGTATCGTGGTGGATTACGTGTCTAGTGAGGAAGCTGAGATTCTGCGAATAAGGGCAGAAGAGTTTCTACTTAATGCTGAAAGACTATGTGATGAAGGCTTCTACGATTTATGCGTGTTTAATTTAGAGCAGTTTTGTCAGCTCATGCTGAAATACAAGTTACTAATTAAAACAGGTGCCTACCCTAGAACGCATTCTCTAGTCAGACTCCTAAAAGACCTGTCTATGATCCACCAAGAAGTTAGCGACCTTCTCACTAAGGAGGAACAACTAATAATGCTGACGAAGCTAGAGGACGCATACATAAGCGCAAGATATTTTCCTCGCAGATACGAACCCATAGAGGCAAAAGCCTTATTAAGATTCGTAAAGGAGGTGTTTAAACCCGTTGTCGAACGCGTTTAATATATACGTAGAGAAAGCTAAGAAGTTCTTAAGAGTTGCTGAAAACCCTCACACGGTAGCTAAAGAAATAAAAGAGCTTGCTAAGAACTACTGGCCAGAAGCTAAAGTATACATATTTGGCTCGATTGTCAGAGGAAAATACACGGCGGGAAGCGACATAGACATATTAATAGTAGTTGAGAGCTGTGATATGGAAGAAAAGTACAGGTTTAAAGCTAAGATTGCCATGACCACAGACTTACCAATACAGCTACACATAGTAACTAAAAAAGAATTCGAGAAGTGGTACCTAAGATTTATTCCTCTAACCGAACTAATAGAAATCTAACAAGAGACATAGACTTAAAATTCACACGATTTACTTTTTAAAGAGTACTAGAGACTACTTAAATCTTGAAGAAGAGAAATAAAATTGAGTAGAGAATAATAAGTAACTGGTCAAGTAGAAGAATTCCTGGCATAGCTTACCCGAAACAGTTGTGAAAGGCGCCGGGGGCGGGATTCGAACCCGCGCGGGGAATCCCCCACTGGCTCTCAAGGCCAGCCCCTTAACCGCTCGGGCACCCCGGCCAATTAAGTATTTCGTACCAAAAATTAAAAGATTATTTTCTTCTCACTAAATTACTTTCTTAATTCTCTGCTTTAGAGAGTAAGGAGTGTTTTTTAACTTAGTCTGGTTGGTCAGTAATAGCTGTAGTTTTTAGTCAGGAATTTATGAATATAAATAACTAAGTTGATATTGATTTTTCACGATTTTCACGTGTTATCTGAGTAGTTCTACTTCGATGTATACGTCGTCAGGTATTCTTATCCTCATTATTTGACGCATTACTCTCTCGTCTGCGTCTATGTCTACTAATCTCTTATGTATTCTCATCTCCCACTTTTCATAGACTTTCGTTCCTTCTCCGTGTGGTAGTCGTAGGAGGGGTACTACTAAGCGCTTAGTTGGTAGTGGTACGGGTCCTTTAATCCTCACTCCCGCTTTCTTAGCTATGTCTACTAAGTTAGTAGTTACTTCGTTTAAGTGTTCTATGTTAGTGCTCCAAAGCCTTATTCTCACTTTTGAAGTCATTAACGTTACCCTGTAGATTTAATGACTTACTTCTTTACTTCAGCTGGAACTACATCCATTATTACTCCGATTCCAACAGTCTTGCCCATATCTCTCATAGCGAATCTTCCTAGCTGCGGTATCTCGCTATACTTCTCTACTACCATAGGCTTTATCGGCTGGAACTTCATTATCGCTGACTCACCGACCTTAATGAACTGCGGGTTCTTCTCAGCTATCTGGCCTGTCTTGGGGTCTAGCTTACCGATGATCTCCGTTATTCTAGCAGCTACTGATGCTGTGTGAGCGTGAACTACTGGCGTGTACCCTACGTGGATTGCTGTCGGATGGAAAACTACGTAGACTCTAGCAGTAAACTCTTTAACTACTGTTGGCGGATTCTGCGGATGGCCTGCTACGTCACCCCTCTTTATGTCTGTCTTTGATATACCCTTAACGTTAAATCCTATGTTGTCGCCGGGTAATGCCTCCTCCATCTTCTCGTGATGCATCTCTATAGACCTGACCTCTCCTGAGACGCCTGCAGGCATGAAAACTACTGTGTCACCAACCTTTAGCCTCCCAGTCTCAACCCTACCGACGGGAACTGTTCCAACACCTGTTATTGAGTAGACTTCCTGGACAGGTATCCTAAGCGGCTTGTCAACAGGCTTAGGCGGTGGCTGTAGAGAGTCGAGAGCCTCAACTAGAGTAGGCCCGTTATACCATGGCATGTTAGGCGACCTGTCTACTAGGTTCTCACCTAACCACCCTGATACCGGGACGAACGGTATTGTCTCTACTCTGTAACCTAATCCCTTCATAAACTTCTTCAAGCTGTCAACCATTTTGAGATACCTGTCTTTGCTGTATGGAGGCTCCGTTATGTCCATCTTGGTTATCGCTACTACTACCTGGTCAATGCCCATGGTCCTAGCTAACACTATATGCTCCATAGTCTGCCCTTCTCTGCTCATCCCAGCCTCAAACTCTCCTGTCTTAGCAGACACTACTAGGAGTGATGCGTCAGCCTGGCTAGCACCCGTAATCATGTTCTTAACGAAGTCTCTATGTCCTGGAGCATCAATGATCGTCCAGTAATACTTAGGAGTCTCGAACTTCATGAAACTAAGAGCTATTGTAAGGCCTCTCTCCCTCTCTTCTTTCAGTTTATCAAGGAACCACGCATACTTCTCCGACTCCTTACCAGACTTCTTAGCAGCCTCTTCAACTTCCTTAACCATCTTAGGGTCGAGAGCTCCCAGCTTGAGTAGAGTGTGCCCTACTAGAGTGCTCTTACCGTGGTCTACGTGACCTATTACTACCAAGTTCATATGTTCTTTTTTCGGTCTACTCATACATCCCTCACCTTACATCACATAGATAGTTACACATACCTTATAAAATTTTATGAACATACTTAAAAATGCGTTTTACCTGGAACTCAAGGCTATTCTCTCTATTTCTTCCTTCTTAGATATTGCGTGACTCTTAGGGTCGTTATTTGCCGCAGCTATAATCTCTTCAGCGAGACACTCAGCAATAGACTTAGTAGACCTGAAAGCAGACTCTCTAGCCCCGTCAGTCATAAACCTAAGTGCTAAATCTACTCTCCTCAAAGGAGAGACGTCTACTGCAACATGATAGACTATACCACCATACATGATTCTAGTAGTCTCTTCACGAGGTCCTGCGTTCTCTATAGCTCTCACAAGAACTTGTAAGGGGTTCTCTTTAGTCTTGAGTTCTATGAGCTCGAAAGCTCTCTTAACTATGTTGTAAGCCAAGTGCTTCTTGCCAGTATTCCTTCCGTGCTTCATCAGCTGATTAATCAACCTCTCAACGATAGGCACATTAGCCTTACCAAACCTCTGGTGCTCGTGTCTACCGCTAGTGTGAGGAACATAAACAGGCCTTAAAGATATATACTTCTTCAAGCTAGGATCTCTAACAACGATATTTTCGTAACCCCACTTACCAAACAGCTTTACCTCAACAGACCTTATACTCACTTCCTCAAGTCCCATCCTATTCAACCTAACCTAAAGATACTTTGAGATTTATAAGGATTTCTTTAAGAGGGTTGGGTGGTTGTTTCTTTTTGGTTTTTCTAGGGTTTGTAAAAATTGTGAATGTGGTGGTTCGGGGTTTTCGAGACTTACGGCAGTTCGTGAGGAGGGGCTCGGGGATGCCTTGATGAACCACCCCAAAGAAACAA